>JAQWTJ010000012.1 GCA_029242765.1 Flavobacteriales bacterium
GCGAGGTAGCCGGCTAGCAACAGGATACCGCCCATCAAGGCCTGCTGATAAATGCTCTGAGGAATGTTTTTCATCGGCGGAAAGGTAGCCATGAAAAGGTGATGTAAATTTGCCGTTGAGGGCAAGTCTTTTACGACCAGCTCCTGCAGAACCCCCCAGAGTCGGAAGACAGCAAGGGTATGCGGTTGTAGCGGTGCGGTAGAAATAGCTTGCCCTCTTTATTTGCGCTTATTTTTGTGGCGTAATTCATCAAAATTTACGCAGTGCAGAAGACCAATAAGAAGCAAGCCCGGGTGGTTCTGGTTACCGGCGCAACCTCGGGAATTGGGAGGGCCATCACCCAGTTGCTGGTCACACGCGGCTGTCGCGTGTACGGAACGGGACGAGGCGTGGAGTTTTCAGCGGCTAGAGCCAATGCCCCCGGCTGGGTGCCACTCGATGTAACACGGGTGGAAACCGTTGAAAAGGCCGTGGCTGATGTGATAGCTACGGAAGGACGGCTCGATGCCGTGGTGAACAACGCAGGGGTCGGGATGATGGGCGCCTTGGGAGACACCACTGAAGATGAATTAATGCGTGTGTTCCAGACCAACGTTGTGGGGCTGCACACGGTCAGCCGAGTGGCCGCACCGCATTTGATTGCAAGCCGAGGGCATCTGATCCAAATCGGGTCGGTGGCTGGCGTAGTGACGCTGCCTTTTCGCGGGGTGTATTGTGCGAGCAAGGCGGCAGTTGAGAAAATGGGTGAGGCGTGGAGCATGGAGCTCGCGCGCCATGGTGTACGCGTCACCGTATTGAGACTGGGCGACTTCAAGACGGCCATCAACAAAAACCGGCTCGCCGTCGCCTCGCCCAACATGGAGCTGTACCCAGGCTTTGAAAAGGTCTGCCAATCCGTGCACACAGAAGTGGCCCGAGCTTGGGATCCAGCAGCCATGGGCGATGCGGTCTGGAAAATTCTAAATTCAAAGCGGCCTCCGCTGTTGTGCGCCGTGGCCCCCCTCATACAGCGATTCTCCATCGTGCTGAAACACACCTTGCCCGCGCGCTTATTTGAACGCCTCATTGCCCGCCGCTACCATCTTTGATGATTTTACAGCATGACTGACACCCGTTCCATTCAGAAAATTTTGGTTGCCAATCGCGGGGAAATCGCTCTACGCATCTTTCGCACCATCCGTGACATGGGCCTTGAAAGTGTCGCCGTTTATTCAGAAGCTGATGCATCCATGCCTTTTGCCCGCTACGCCGATGAAGCAGTACTAATAGGACCGGCGCCGGCTTCTGATTCCTACTTGGTGGCGGAGCGCGTGTTGGAAGCTGCGCTAAGCGTGGGAGCTGACGCCATCCATCCGGGCTACGGTTTTTTAAGTGAGAACGCCGATTTTGCAGAAGCTGTCGAAGCGGCGGGGCTCGCTTTCATCGGACCATCGCCGGCAAGCATCCGAACGATGGGCGACAAGCTCTCCGCCAAAGCGACCGTGTCGGCCCAAAACGTACCGCTGGTGCCTGGAACCGAGGGTGAGATTGACGATTTGCGCGAAGCGATTAAAGCCGCTGAAGCCATCGGCTTCCCTATCATGGTCAAGGCCAGCGCGGGCGGTGGCGGCAAGGGCATGCGTGTGGTGAGTGAGCCTGATCAACTCGAAGAGGAAATCCAACGCGCCATGAGCGAGGCGAAATCCGCCTTCGGAAACGGCGCTGTTTTTTTAGAGCGGTTTGTGGCCCAGCCGCGCCACATTGAATTTCAAGTTTTGGTCGACGCCCATGGCAATGCGGTCCACCTCTTCGAACGCGAGTGCAGCATTCAGCGCCGCCATCAGAAAGTGGTTGAAGAAGCGCCTTCTGCGCTGCTCGACGAGGACTTGCGAGCTCGGATGGGCGCCTGCGCACTTGACGTTGCCAGCAGCTGCGGTTACATCGGGGCGGGAACGGTTGAATTTCTCGTGGACGGCGACCGCAACTTCTACTTCTTGGAAATGAACACGCGCCTTCAAGTTGAGCATCCTGTCACGGAGATGATCACCGGCGTGGACTTGGTCGAAGAGCAAATCCGCGTTGCACGCGGTGAGGCTCTGCGTTTCAATCAAAATGACTTGCGTATTCAAGGGCACGCCATCGAACTGCGCGTGTACGCTGAGGATGCCCGCGCGGGCTTCCTCCCCTGTACCGGGCGCATTGCTCACTACGCTGCTCCAGAAGGGCCGGGCATTCGCGTGGATTCGGGCGTGGGCGGCGGCGATGAAATCGGCATCCATTACGACCCCATGGTGGCCAAGTTGTGCGCCCACGGAGGCGACCGGCAGCAGGCCATCGCACGCCTACTTCGAGCTATCGATGAATTCACCATCAGCGGCTTGACCACCACCCTCGATTTCGGGCGCTTCGCCATCGATCACAAGGCCTTCCGATCGGGAGATTTCGACACCGGATTTATCGGCACTCACTTTTCGCCCGAGTTGCTGAACAAGCCCTTGAGTCAGGACCAATTGGAAGCGGCCGCCGCCGTTTGCTCCGCGGTGCAGAGCAACGAAGCAAGCAGCGGAATTCAAGCGGGAGTTCGGGTGGAGCAGGCGTCCAATTGGACGCGTCGCCACGATGAGCACTGATTTCAGGGGAAAACGAAACCATTTGCAGGATTTGTGCGTTGAGTACGTGAGGCCTTCTGGGCCTTTCAAGTATGCGCGCCCTAAAAATCACAACAGCATTGACCGCATTGCTCCTGCTCGGGAGCACTGAAACTTGCCGTGCTCAGGACAGCACGGCCCAGGTGGTGACGCTCGGGGCCGCCGTGGTTTGCTCGCCATCCCTAGACCATGTCGACAGCACCAGTCGTCGCTACACCCGACTTGAAAGGAAAGTGCTGAAAGTCTGGCCGTATGCCGCACTTGCAGGTGAGCTGATGGAGGAATTGGCCGTAGAACTGGAACATGTTGACAATAGACAGCAGCGAAAAACGATGATTGAGGAGCGCGAGGAGCGACTCATGGCGCGTTTTGAAGACGACCTGAAACGGCTGCGCGTTTCCGAGGGCGTCATCTTGATACGACTCATCGACCGGCAGGCGGGTCAAACTTCCTACGGCGTGGTGCGCGAGTTGAAGGGGCGCTTTTCCGCATTCATGTGGCAAGGGCTTGCGCGGATTTTCGGGCACAATCTCAAATCCGAATACGACCCCAAGGGAGAAGACGCCATCATCGAGCACATCATTGAGCGGCACCGGCTTGAGTTGCAGCGTGGGTTGACCGTGGAAAATCGGCGACCCAAGTAGCACCCAGCGCAGGCATGGCGGCGTAAATTTGCGCCGCAACGCGATGGACACTGCCTACATCCTATACGACCTCGAGGCCACTTGCTGGCGCACACGCCGGCCCAAGCGAGTGGAAATCATTGAAGTAGGTGCCGTCTTGGTGAACGAGCGCTTCGAACTCGAGTCCGAATTCTGTGCCTTTGTTCGCCCCCTGATGCACCCGGCCATTTCCAGGTTCTGCACATCGCTCACGTCCATTCGTCAAGCCGACATCGACCAGGCCGTCCTTTTTGACGAAGCGATGGAAGATTTTGAGCAGTGGATGGGCGTTGGGAAAAGGCGCGTAATCCCAATGAGTTGGGGGGAATTTGACAAGCGCCAATTGAGCGTAGACGCCAAATTGCACGGCATCGATCTGGATTGGCTGCCCGCTCATGTTTGCTTTCAAGAGCACTTCAGTAAATGGAAAGGGAGCCGTGATCAGATCGGCCTGAAGAATGGCCTGAAGGAGGAAGGACTCAAATGGAACGGCACAGAGCATCGGGCAATTGATGATGCGCGGAATATGGCCCGGCTTTTTGCCCACGTCGCCCCGGGCATTCCATCGATTCAAAAGTTGACTCGTGGTCCCGGCGACAAAGTCCGACGGAAATCATAAGCTGGATGTTGGCCCAAGCCCTCCATATTGCCCGGCTCGAAGCCCTGCTCGCCTTGCGCAAGGCCCATCAACTCGCTGCCATTGCCATGTTTGCGGTGTGTGCGGTGTACCTCGTGTACCAGGCGGATGGCTTCGGACAACAAAACGCCTGGGCAGCCCAATTGTGGGTCGTCTACCTCTTCTCTATTTTCTCGGCGGCCGGCCGCCTCTTCGACCGCGAACAAGGGCCCACCCGGCGCTACCTCCAATGGGCGGTTCACCCCAGCGCATTGATTGGCGGAAAACTCTTGTATGCCGCAGTGCTCACAGGCGCCATGACACTCTTGGTTTTCGGCGCGTTTTACCTGCTTCTGGGTGCACCAGAAGGTGCAAACTTGTCTTTGCTGGCGCTGATCGGTGCGGGGTGGTGGGGCGCATTTTCCATGGCCACCACCGTCACGACCGTCACGGCAATCGCATCGCAAACTCGGGCTGGACCCGCCATTGCTGCTGTCCTGGGCCTGCCCCTGCTCATCCCTCAGTTGATCTTGGCCACCCGCATGACCCGCGACGTGCTGGACGGGCTCGCCTGGACAACGAGCGAACATTTTGTATTCCTTGGGAGCTTGGGATTGGGTACAGCTGTGCTCGCCATCCTGCTCTTCCCGTACATTTGGCGATCATGAGCGGAAAGCTTTGGAAATGGGGCGGCGTGGCCCTGCTGTTGATGGTGGTGTGGGACTCGTTCACGACGCCCATGCAACCGGGCTGGGTGGCCTCTGAAGTGGACAAATCCGATGCCAATGCGTGGCTTGTTGAGCTTAGCGCCGCAGGCCATCCGCTCGTAGACGGTGTGAACGACAACACAGCGGGCTTTCAAGTGATTTTCAAGAGCGAATCTGCCGCCCTATGCGCTGAGGTTATTTCGGTCGAAGCGCACAAGCTCGTGTGCAGGTTAACCCCGCCCGACACCTTGCCTCGGCCATCTTTGGACGCGTTTGTGATGACGCCCGGGGCGGGCTCGCTGATGCTACGCAATGCCGTGTCTGTCGCGGGTGCAGTGAAAGGCGTGCCCCACAAAAATTGTGAGATCGGCCAAATGCAGCCCTCCACCCTACCGGCCACCGTCCCATTTCAGCCCAACATTCTTGAGACGATCCGCAACTTGATGTTTCACGTGCCGATGTGGTTTGCGATGTTCTTCATCATGAGCTTGAGCTTTGTGTCCTCCTTATTGTACATGCGCACCGGGGACATCAAATACGACCAGCGCGCAGATGCAGCCTCACGAACTGGACTGCTCTTCGGCGTGCTTGGGCTGATTACAGGCTCAGTGTGGGCAAGGTTCACATGGGGCGCTTGGTGGGTGGCCGACCCGCAGCTCAATGGCGCTCTGGTCACCGTTCTGGTTTACACGGGCTACCGCATTTTGCGCGCCGCAACCGGTGACGACGACCGCGTGCCTCGTCTGGCCGCCGCCTACAACGTATTTGCTTTCATTTTGCTGGTCGTCCTGCTGATGATTCTACCCAAGTACAATGTCAGTCTTCACCCTGGAAAAGATGGTTCCCCCGGGTTCAACACGTACGACTTGGACAACACGCTTCGCAGCATGTTCTACCCTGCCGTCATCGGTTGGGGCATGTTGGGTTACTGGATATACACCCTTGGATTGCGCATGATTCGCGTACATCGCCAGCTGTTGAACCGTTAGTACTACTCCACAAATTTTCTACGTTCATGACAATTCTTCTCTTTTCGATAGCCGCCTCACTGGAGGGCTTCTTCTTTGGTTCGGGAAAAGCCGCTGTGGTGGCCGCCGTGGTGATGATTGTTTTGCTTGGGTTTGCCTGGGCATTGTGGGGCATGGACCGGCGCTTGAACGAACTTGAAAAGGAGTGCGGGCTGAAGCATAAAAAAGACGTATAAAGAAACTGATTATGAGCCGCACACATTTGTTTCTCCTCTTGATTACTGCTGCATTGATGGCCGCATTGATTGGTACGTTCACTTCGACAAGTGAGTCGGTGGATTTCGCCCGCGCCTTTGAAGAACCTGGCGTGGTTTTCAAAGTCAGCGGAACGCTAGACTTCGACCACCCCATCGAGTACGACCCAGTTTCTTCCGCCTCCACAACGGTATTCCATATGCTCGACCGCAGCGGCGCATCCCATCAAGTCCATTTACACGAACCTAAGCGCACGGGGCTGGAGCAGAGCGAATCGATCGACCTGTACGGGAAAGTTGAGAACGGTGAATTTCACGCGAGTAAGATGCTGATGAAGTGCCCGAGCAAGTACAATGAGCAGTCGCATGAAATGCAGTGGAGTGCAGGTTATGATGCGGGGGCAGACGAGCCGGCACAACCATGAATGACTTGGTCTACCTGAACGAGTGGACGTGGGCCTCAACACTGGGCCACTTTCTGATTGCGGTCGCCTTGGGCAGCGGTCTGGTGGCCACATTGGCCTACGGCCTGGCCACCGTCCGCGAGCCCAATGTGGACGGCAACTTTGAAGGCCAGCCCGGCCGTGGTGACTGGCACTGGCTGGGGCGTTGGGGGTTTCGAGTGCACAGCGTCAGTGTTGCATTGGCCTTTGCGCTGCTCTACGTATTGATTTTTTCGCATCGCTATGAATTCAGCTACATCTGGAAGCATCTCAATGATGCGATGCCTTCGGGCTTTGTTCTTTCCAGTTTTTGGGGAGGCCAAGAGGGCGGCTTCTTCCTATGGATGGGCTTCATCCTCATCTTGGCGGCCGTGTTTTTACGGCGCAGGCCCGGACGTTGGGAAGCGCCCGTAATCACTATCATTGCGGGGGTTACCACCGTGCTCACATCGATGTTGCTCGGGCTGTGGGTGGGCGAAACACAAATTGGGATTGACCCCTTCCTTCTGCTGCGACAAAGTCCAGAGAACATTGGGCTTCCGTGGACTTTCAATCCGGAATACCTCACGCTGATTCCGCAGTTTGCCGACGGTCAAGGGCTCAACCCCCTGCTTCAGAATTACTGGATGGTGATCCACCCACCGGTGCTGTTTCTCGGCTTCGCAAGCACCATCATGCCCTTTGCCTTTGCTTGCGCAGGGCTGTGGCGCAGTGAGCTCAAGGCGTGGATGAAGCCGGCCACACAGTGGGCTTTTTTCGGCGTGGGTGTGCTGGGCACCGGCATTTTGATGGGCGGGGCATGGGCCTATGAGGCGCTTAGTTTTGGAGGATTCTGGGCTTGGGATCCGGTGGAGAACAGTTCGCTTGTGCCGTGGATGGTGCTGGTGGCCGCTGCGCATTTGCTGATGATCAACCGTGCGAAATCCGGAACGGCCGTCACCGCCACCACCCTGCTTTCAGGCGCGTCGTTTTTGCTGGTTATGTACTCCACATTTCTCACCAAAAGCGGCATCTTGGGGGACACCTCGGTGCATAGTTTTGTCGACAGCGGAATCCTTTCCCAACTGCTGGCCTTCACTTTACTAGGCCATGCGGTTTTCGGCGGACTGCTGCTCAAGCCGGGCCGCGACCGCTGGGTATACCTTGCCGTTTGGGGCTTAGCCGCCGGACTCACTTTCACCGATTGGGCCGTCGAAGGCATAATGCTGGGGCTGCTCGCCCTCACTCTAGCCGCCCTTCGGTCGCACTTCACCCGCATGCCGGCCGCCGGCAAGGAAAGCCCCATGTGGTCGCGTGAGTTCTGGATGTTTGTGGCCGCCATGCTCGTGATGGCTGCCGCGGCACACATCACCTTCCAAACGAGCCTGCCCGTATTCAACCATTTCCTCACCCCGTTTGAGGGCGTGTTCGAGTCGCTTCACAACAGCACCGGTTGGGGGTTCTGGCGCAAATTGGCCGCCCACGACCTCGCCCCAGGGTCTGACTTCGAACGCACTTTCCACGCGATCCAAGTTCCGCTCGCCTTCCTGTTCATCAGCATCTCTGCCTTTGCCCAATTCCTCCGTTACCGCAGCGACTCAATAAAACAAGCCGTGCCAGCTATGGTGCGCAGCACGGTCGCCGCTTCGGTTCTGACGGTGATGATCATTTCGGCTTACGGCTTTGAACTTTGGGAAGCCCCGCGCATCGCCTTGATTTTCTCGGCGCTCTGGTCCATGGCCGCCAACCTTGATTACGCAGTGAGTTGGCTCAAGGGCCGTTGGGACGCTGCTGGGGCGAGTATTGCGCACTTCGGATTCGCGATGCTGATATTGGGCGCCGTGCTGTCCAATGCGAAGAAGTCCATCATCAGCCAAAACACGCTGGGCGACCTCAACCAGCTCAACGAAACGCTCCACAACAATGAGGACTTGTTGCTTCTCGAAGGCGACACCGTCCAGATGGGGCCCTACTTCGTGAACTACCGTGCTAAGCGTCAAGACGATGTGCGCATATATTTTCAGATTGACTACTTCGATGCGGAGGCCGCTTCCTATGCTGCAGGCCAATTGACAACCCACGACGGCCTCGTCTTTGAAGCGCTCACCGCACACCGGGCTTCGCCCCATTTTGCGGACGACGTGGCCTCCTATTGGCGCTTCTTGCCCCTGCCCAATGTGCGGCAGAGATCCGCGGCCACACCTTGGCGCGCCGGCGCACCCGGAGAATTCGCCTTCACCCTGGAGCCGCGTATTCAGTTGAACGAAAAGATGGGGAACTCCCCAGAACCCGATACGCGGCACGGTCTATTCAAAGACCTCTACACCCACATCCGCTGGGGCCGGGTGAGCGAACCGGAGACCGATGCACAGGGCTGGCTCGAAGGCCGGCAACACGCCATCCACCATGGCGACAGCATGCTGGTTGGCCGCTCCATCCTGACGCTTGACAGCATCTCAGCCGTACGCACCAACGAAAAACACGCCCTGGGCCTGCTCGACAAGGACTTGGCTGTGGCGGCCCATTTCTCTTTGCATGGCGATGTAAATGACACGGTCATCACGCCTTTGTACATCTTGCGCGACAGCCTCATCATCCCCGACCATGCCAGTGCCCTGCAGCACGGAGTGCGGGTGCGCATTGACAGTTTCGACCCGCGGGATGTGGTGTTCCACTCCACGGTTTGGGAGCACAGCGAGGTGCGGCGTGACTTCATCGTGATGCAGGCGATCATCTTCCCGCAAATCAACTTGCTGTGGCTCGGCTGCCTGATTATGACCGTCGGCGTGTTTATGTCCATGCGCTATCACCGCCGCAAGAAGACGCCTGCAAGCCGGGGTGAAAAACCCACAACACAATCATGATTCAGCGGGTGTCCATCCTAGGCTGGGGCCGACTTGCCCAACATCTTTCCGCTCGCCTTGGGCGCATCGGGGTCGAAATCGTATCCGTCCATTCGCGTTCCAAGGCCAATCTCGAAACAGCCCTCATTCCCTCTGACGTAGACGCCTACCTCGTCGCGGTCTCGGATGACGCCATTGAGATGGTGGCGGCCATCCTGCCTCAGGGGCCTATTCGTGTCCACCACGCAGGATCGGTGCCTCTGTCCCACATGGGCTGCAGCACTTCGAACTGTGGCGTTATCTGGCCGCCGCAAACATTCGGCCAAATCGAGCAACCTGTGGATTGGAGCGCGGTGCCCATCGCCGTTCAAAGCGACAACGCTGCGGTTGTCGCACTGGCCCGCGCACTTTCGCCCATCGCTTTCGAAGTGACCGAGACTCAGCGCATAGCCCTTCATTTAGGAGCCGTACTCGCGGGCAATCTCACAGCCGCCTGGCTGGGCCAAGTCTCCGCCTACTGCGCGGCTGAAGGCCTCCCTTTTGAAGCGCTCCACCCCTTGGTGCGGCAGAGCGTCGAGCAAGCCCTCGCCACAAACGCTCTCCCAAGCGGACCCGCAGCACGGGGCGACCGCTCCGTCCTGGAGTCCCAGCAAGCAAAATTGGCCTCCAATCCGGAGTTGCAACAATTGTATCGCACCCTCACCAACGCCATCCTCGCTCAACATGGACAAGACCCACTTTAAAACCCGGCTCGGCAGCGTCCGTGCCTTCGTCTTCGACTACGACGGCGTTTTCACCGACGGCATCGTCGTGCTTCTGCCCGGCAATGTGCAGGCCCGTACGGCGAACACCCGCGATGGCTTTGCCGTCCAACACGCCGTCAAACAAGGGCTTCAACTCGGCCTCATTTCCGGCGGACGCGATAAGGAAGTCGCCGCGCGCATGCACGGCCTCGGACTCGCCGCAGAAGATGTCGTACTGAACGCCTCGGAAAAATTGCCCGCCCTCGACGGCATGCTTGCACGCTGGAACCTCAAACGGCAGGACGTCTGCTACATGGGCGATGACCTGCCTGATCTGCCCATGCTCGAGGCGGTCGGCTTGGCTTGCTGCCCCCGCGACGCGGCTCCGGAAGTGCGCGCTGCATGCGACTACGTCAGCCCAATGGACGGTGGAAAAGGCTGTGTTCGCGACGTTCTTGAACAAGCCATGCGCCTGAGAAAAGTTTGGAACACCCCCAACTCACATTCTTGGTAAACTCTATGATGTTGGGCGGCATTGCGTGTGTAGATTTGCCGCCTTATGGATCGCAACGCCATCATTGGATTGGTACTCATGCTCGGCCTTGCGCTGGGCTATCAAGCCTATTTCGCTCCCGAAGTGGAGCCACAGTCCGAAGCAATTGAACGGCAAACGGCCGTCGAGCCTTCGACGCTAACCACCGAAGTCCAATCGGCACAAAACCAGAACTTAACTGCCCCTGGCACCAGCTCAGCCAGCTCGGCAAGTGGCCCTGCCACAGTCGACTCTACGCTCGCCCCCTTCACGCCCCAAACCTTGTCGCTCCGAAGTGACCGGCTGGAAGTGGTGTTCTCAACCCAAGGCGGCGCACCAATAAGCGCCACGCTGCAAGACGGTTACACCGATTTTTGGAACAAGGAGCCCATCCAACTTTGGGCGCCCGGTAGTCAAAAGATCACCTGGTCGCATGGCGACGATTCAACGGAAGAAATGGCCTTTGACGTGCGTTCGGTGACCGAAAGTCATTTGGTCCTTGTGCCCCGCATTGAATGCGACCTGCAGGCCATCCATTACGATTTGAATGGCTACAACCTCAGCACCCAGCTTGTGTACGCTGGCGGCGTGCGGGAAACGGGATTTCATTGGCATATGGACGGGATGCACAACGAAAAGGGCATCGATTGGGAACGTCAGCACTCCAGCGTTTACTACCGTGAGAAGGGCCGAGGGCGTTCGTATTTGTACGAAGGGCGAGAAGACGAGGCCATCATCGAGGACGATCCTTTTGAGTGGGTGGCCTTCAAACAGAACTACTTCTCGGCCATCGTATCGGCCCCTGCTGGATTCAGCCGTGGAGGCGTGATTTCTGCACCTCCAGTTGAAACCGACACGGTGGTGAACATGCGTTATGCGGCGGATATGATGCTGCCCACCACAGCGGCAGGCGACGGGTCATCGGCTTACCTCGACTTTTACTTTGGGCCGAACGACCTCCAACATCTTAAGACCACTGGGCTGGAAGAAGTCGGCCGCATCATCGACTTCGGCTGGTGGATTTTTGGCTGGGTGAATCGGAATTTCATCTTTCCACTCTACCAATTCCTGACAGGCTTCATTGGCAGCGCGGGACTCATTGTGTTCGTGCTCACAATTCTGATCAAGAGTTTGCTCTTCCCAATCACGTGGAAGAACTACTTGAGTTCTGCGAAAATGCGTGTTCTCCGCCCGGATATTGAAAAGATCAATGAGGAAAACGAAGAGCCCATGGCTCGGCAGCAAGCCACCATGAAGCTCTACCGCGAATCGGGCGTCAACCCACTGGCCGGTTGCTTGCCCGGCTTGTTGCAAGTGCCCATACTCTACGCAATGTTCCGCTTCTTCCCAGCGAACATTGAACTTCGGGGGCGCTCCTTTTTGTGGGCTGACGATCTCGCCGCATACGACAGCATCTTGGACCTCTCGTTCACCATCCCGATGTACGGGGCGCACGTCTCGGGCTTCACAATTTTGATGGCGGCGTCCACCTTCTTCTACACGCGCCTAACGATGGGCAATGCCCCGCAACCCACCCAACCGGGCATGCCAAACATGAAGGTCATGATGCAGATTATGCCGGTGTTCATGCTCTTTTTCTTCAACCGATTTGCAGCCGGCCTCTCGCTCTACTACCTCATTGCCAATCTGGTGACAATCAGCCAAGTTTTGGTTATCAAGCACTTCTTCATCGATGAGGAGAAGATTCGTGCCAAAATTGATTCGAACCAAGCCACGCCAAAAGGAAAGAGCAAGTTCCAAACGCGCATGGATGATATGCAAAAGGAGCAGCAGAAGCGCGCCTCAGAAATGAAGCAACAGCGGGACAAGGCACGTAAAAAGCGCAAGTGACAGCCCACCTCTCCTCTCGGTTGCTCGCCGCACCACTCGCTGGGTCGATTATCACAGCCCTTCTGATGATCAGCCACACTTCATGCAGCCCTACACAAGAATTGGCGAACACAAAGGATGCTCAACAGCTCGTCGTGCGCCTCGATCGATCGCCCTGCTTCGGCCCCTGCCCCACCTACACCTTTTCGCTCTACGCTGAAGGGCGCGCGACCTACGACGGCCGGCGCTTCACCACGCTCGATGGCCAGCACCATGCCCAAGCCACCCCAGAGCAACTCGACCGCATCTTAGCTGTGGCCCGCGCCCTGCAATTTTCCGAGCTTGACAGCATCTATGATGACCCGCGTGTGATGGACCTCCCAGCCCAGACCTTCACCATTGAAGGGCACTGCGTCTTGAACCGGTACGGCGGACCGGATTTAAGCCCGCTACTTGACGCGATTGAAAGTGTAGTTGCCGAGCTCAACTGGCGTAAGCTCGAGGAGTGATCCGACCGCTCGTGTTGCATTCACACAAACTTCCTATTTTTGCGCGACTTGCAGGCCATGGAACCCCATCTGCAACAATATTATCACGACTTAAAATCATGAAAAAGCACATCCTCCTTCTGGCGGCTTGCCTCCAACTCATTTCCTCTGTAGTCCGTGCCGACGAGGGCATGTGGCTCCTGCACATGCTTCAGCGAATCAACGAGGCTGAGATGCAGCAGATGGGGCTCAACCTCACGGCTGAAGATATCTACTCAATCAACCAGGCTTGCTTAAAAGACGCCGTCATCACCCTCAACGGCGGTTCTTGCACCGCAGAAATTATCTCAAGCAAAGGCCTCGTATTGACCAATCATCACTGCTCCTATGGAGCCATTCAAGGCTTTAGCTCGGTGGAAGATGACATTTTAACCAACGGGTTCTGGGCAAAAAGTCTCGCTGAGGAGAAACCCATCCCCGACTTCAACGTCTCGTTTCTCGTGCGCATTGAGGACATGACTGAGCGCGTGCTGGAGATGGTGACTTCTTCTATGAGTGAGTCTGAGCGTGACGAGGCCATCGGTGGAGCCATTGCAGCCATTGAAGAGGAGGCGAGTGCAGACAACGACTACCGCGTTCAGGTCAAGTCGTTTTACTACGGCAATGAATTTTACCTCTTTGTTTACAACGACTACGAAGACATCCGTTTGGTGGGCAATCCGCCCGAGAGTATTGGCAAATTTGGTGGAGACACAGACAACTGGATGTGGCCCCGTCACACCGGCGACTTCTCCATGCTTCGCATCTACGCCGACGCGGACAACAACCCCGCTGAGTACAGCGAAGAAAACGTGCCTTTCACACCTAAGCGTCACTTGAAAGTATCGCTGGACGGTGTCAATAACGGAGACTTCTCGATGATCATGGGTTACCCCGGATCCACCGACCGCTTCCTCAGCTCTTGGGGCATCACCCAAGCTCTGGACCTGTACAACCCGGCCGTAGTGAACGTGCGCGATCTCAAGCTCCGGACGATGAAAGAGCACATGGACGCTGACCCGGCCGTGCGCATTCAATATGCAGCCAAGTATGCCCAGACGGCCAACTACTGGAAGTACTACATCGGCCAATCAAAAGGCCTACGCGCTCTTGACGTTCATGGAAAGAAGGAGGAGATTGAACGCCAGTTTGTGGAGTGGACCAACCAGAACCCAGATCGCCAAGCCGAATACGGTGAGGCCCTCGATTTAATCACTGACTACTACGCCTCGACCGACGCCACAGTGATCGGCAATGTGTACACTTTAGAAGCCGGTCTTTTGGCCAACGATCTCATTTTGTTTGCCTACCGTGTTGGAAGTTTGGCCGGCGGACTGTTCGACGAAGGCTCGGCAGATGCGGCTCGTGAACGCCTCGCTGGATTGGCCGATGGCTTCTTCAAAGACTTCGACCGGGCCACCGACCGCGACCTCTTCGAGCGCGTGATGGCCAAATACATGGCCGACATCCCTGCAGACCAATGCCCCGCATTCTTCGCCACAGTCAACGACAAGTACAAGGGCGACTTCAGCCGCTACGCCGACAAGATGTACAGCAAAAGCCCATTGGTGGACGCCGATCGCTTTGCAGATTTTCTGGCCAACCCCAGCGAGAAAGTAATCGAGAAGGATCTAGCGATCAGCGCGGCGATGAGCTTGATTGCAATGTATCGTGCGCATTTCGCCTCGCCCGACCAGGTGAAGTTTGACCGGGGCTACCGCCTCTTCGTCAAGGGCTTACGTGAAATGAATCCCGATGCGATGTGGTACCCCGATGCCAATTCAACGATGCGTCTGAGCTACGGAACCGTTGGCGACTACGACCCAGCCGACGCGGTCCACTATGACTTCGTGACCACCGCGCGCGGCATCCTCGAAAAGAAGGACAACACCAACCCCGAATTTGTGGTTCACCCCGAATTGGAGACGCTTGTGCGGAACAAGGATTACGGGCGTTACGCGGACGAGAACGGCGACCTCGTGTTGTGCTTCATCTCGAACAACGACATCACGGGTGGCAATTCCGGAAGCCCTGTACTGAACGGCAACGGAGATTTAATAGGCCTTGCCTTTGACGGCAACTGGGAAGCCATGAGCGGCGACATTGCGTTCGAGCCTGCATTGCAGCGCACCATTTCTGTGGACATCCGCTACGTGATGTGGATTGTCGACAAGATGGCTGGGGCACAGAACTTGATCGACGAGATTGACTTCGTTCAAGGTGGAAGCGATGCCGGACTGGGCACCAACGCTGAAACGCCTGAGGGACTCAAAGTGCTGGAAGGCGGACGCTGATGCGCATTGATATTCTGAGCGCCGTTCCAGCCCTTCTTGAGGGCCCCTTCTCTGCAAGCATTGTAGGGCGGGCTCAGAAGGCTGGCATTGTGGAAGTCGTGGTGCACGACATCCGCAAATGGAGCACGAACAAACACAAGAAGATTGACGACCCGCCCTATGGCGGAGAGGCGGGGATGGTTATGGCCATCCAGCCCATCGTCGATGCCATAGCCGAGCTTAAGTCGCAGCGCCCCTACGATGAGATTATCTTTTTGACGCCCGACGGGCCGCGCCTTGAACAAGGAACGGTCAACCAGCTCTCAATGGCGGACAACCTGTTGATGCTTTGCGGCCACTACAAGGGGATCGACCAGCGCATTCGTGAGACGGTCATCACACGAGAAATTTCAATCGGCGATTACGTGTTAAGCGGGGGCGAATTGGCCGCAGCCGTACTGGCCGATGCCATCGTGCGCTTGGTGCCGGGTGCCATCGGCGACGGCGCGAGCGCCTTGTCCGACAGTTTCCAAGACGGCCTGCTCGCTCCGCCCGTCTACACACGGCCTGCTGAGTGGAATGGGCTCCGCGTTCCAGAGGTTCTGCTCGGCGGTGATCACGCAAAAATAGAAGTCTGGAAAGCGGCGCAAGCCTTGGAGAGAACGCAGAGATTGCGACCGGATTTGCTCGATGGAAACCAGGGCCAAGACGACGGAAAAAAAGAGCCCGATAGCCGACGATGATTGCGTGATAAATTGTCGTAATATTGCACCCCGATTAACGTGACACCCCAACGCTATGGACCGCCTCCGTCAAATTGAACACTCTCTGGTCGACATTAAAGATTGGCCCAAATTCGGCGCAGGTGATACTGTGGCCATCAGCTACAAGATCAAGGAGGGCACTAAAGAGCGGACTCAGGTTTTCCAAGGCACTGTAATTCAGCGCCGTGGCGTGGGCACCACCGAAACCTTCACCGTTCGCAAGATGGCAAGCGGTGTCGGCGTGGAGCGGGTTTTCCCTATCGCCAGCCCCTTTCTCGAGGACGTTAAAGTGCTCAAGCGAGGCAAGGTGCGTCGCGCGCGCATCTTCTACTTGCGTGAATTGACTGGAAAGTCAACTCGCATTAAAGAGAAGCGCAGCTTCAAAAAGTAACTTGGGCCCAGCCCAGCTGAGAGCCGGTCCTGTGATCGGCTCTTTTTTTTTGCCCCTATTTTCGCACGTGCCTAAAATCAAGTACGCCCTTCAAATTGTATGCAGCTCGTTGAGCGACATTCAGCGCGCTGCACGTGCCGGCGCGGACTGCATTGAGCTTTCCAGCTGCTGGACCACCGGCGGCGTGACCCCTTCGCCGGGCATGATTCGCAGCGCTATCGCCTCGACTGACTTGCCTGTGGACATCGCCATCCGTCCCCGCGAAGGGCATTTGGTTTTTTCTGCAGCGGAACAAAAGACCATCATCGCCGATGCCGTTTGGTGCATCGAGCAGGGCGCAAGTCGTGTTACGGTGGGCGGTGTGGACAGCAACATCAACTTCGACTTCAAACTGCTCGACGCCTTGCTCAAGGAAATTCCGGCCGAACAGATTGCGGTGGGCCGCGCCTTTGATTGTGCGAAAAAGCGCGTCGAGGTGTTGCCCGAATTGGCCAATCGCGGCATTGCTGCCTTGGCAACCAGTGCCGGACAGAGCAGCGCCATCAAAGGCTTGGAAAACCTGAAGCGTTGGAACGACGACCCGGCTTACGCTGCGATGGAAATCTATGCCGCGGGCAATCTACTGCCCCAAGGCGTGGGCCACTTGTGGGAGGCCGGGCTGCGCTATTTCAAGGCCAGCGCGAGAAAATCGGGAGGTATGGCCCACGAAATCCGGTGGTTTGAAGGTGAGATCTACATCGTCGACGCGCGCCGCGTAGAACGGTTGGCAAATCAACTTGACAAGCTGTACAGCAAAGCTCTCAGCTGAGGGCTTCAGCAACACGGTCGCGAACGGCGCGCTCCAATCCTTCGGCCTCTTCTTCCATGGCTGAACAACGAGCCAACATTTGATCGGCCGCCGAACGGTCCTCTAAATCCGGGGCGTTCACACGCACATTCATGACGGCGCCCAAAACCGCAGTGCGTCCGCACATCGCGCCGACGCCCGCGTCCGTGATAGAGTTTGGGTTGCCCCGGTCGGCCATTTCCACCATGATTTGCATGGACGCTAGGGACTGTTCAGCCACTTCAAGCGGCGCGCGCATGGCCTCAAGTGTGGCCGCTTGGATGGCAGCTTGTCGCTCGGTCTCTTGTGCGGGATTGCCTTTTGGAAGGCCGTAAGCGGTTAGGATCCCTTCGAAGGCGGCCGTGTCTTCATCGACGAGTGCGAGCAAGCGGCTTTGGAAAACGAGACCGCGCTCAGCCACGCTTGAGAACTCTTCCCAGCGGTCATCCCAGCCCCGCTTATGTGCGGAAAGGTTGGCCACCATCGTCCCGAGGGCCACGCCCAAAGCACCCACATAGGCCGAAATCGAGCCGCCGCCTGGGGCAGGTGACTCCGAAGAGGTCTCCTCGGCAAAAGCGCACAAGTTCATATCAACCAGCGGCGTAGAACCGGGCTTTGCAAGCAAATACTCAATCACGCGCTTACTTGGGTCAAAGGGTGTGAGCTCATCCAAGCCCAGCGAACGAATGGCGATCTTCACCTTTTCCGATTCAGACACACCCAAAGAGCGCTCTTGCTTGCGCAAATAGTAATCGGCTGCCTCGGTCATCACCCGCAAAGGCACCAAGCCGACAATTTCGGATCCGGTCACCCGCAAACCGCGGGCGTGGGCCCGTTCGCAGGCCGCGTCAAAGGCAACGTGCACCGGCGTGATGTTGATGTTGGTGAGGTTGAGCGAGAGTTGGGCGATTCCGTACTCGGCGATGTACCAACCGATGCCTTTGACCGACTTCAAAAGGCCTGGGTCGCGCACCGGGTCGCCGTTGGCATCCTTGACCACAGGGCCGGTGATGCCACCTTCTCGACGGATGCGCCCGGCTTCACGAATATCGAAGGCTACGGCATTTGCACGGCGGCTGGAAGTCGTATTCAAGTTGACGTTGTAGGCAACCAAAAAGTCGCGCGCACCGATGGCTGTAGCCCCGGTCCTCCGAACATCGTCGGTGAATTTTGCCGGGCCAAAGTCAGGCTTCATTGCCGGGTCGGCCAATTTCTCGAGCCCCTCATACTCGCCCTTGCGACAATAAGCCAAGTTCTTGCGGGCTGGCTCACGCGCGGCCTCCTCATAGAAGTAGCCCGGAATGCCCAGCTCCTTCCCAACGCGCTCGCCCAAGGCGTGGGCGCAAGCAATGCAATCCTTCATGGTGACGCCGGCCACCGGAACGAACGGACAAACGTCAGTGGCCCCCATGCGGGGATGCTCCCCGCTTTGGCGTGACATATCGATGAGCTCCGCGGCCTTGGAGATGAGGCGAAAAGCCGCCTCCACGACTACTTCCGGAGCGCCGACAAAAGTGATCACCGTGCGGTTGGTCGCCGCGCCGGGGTCCACATCTAAGAGGCGAACCCCTTCAACGGTTTCTACAGTCTGAGCAATGGCATCGATTACGGCGCGGTCACGCCCTTCAGAAATGTTTGGGACGCATTCAATGAGGCGAGTAGTAGACATGGTGTTGCGATTTCAAAAGCAGGTCACGGCTACAAAAATACGCGATGTCGCCATCAAAACAGCTGAAGTTTTCAACCGACCCAACGCCCGCGCAACATGACCTCATCCACTACAGGGTCGCCGAAGGCATACATCATTTCGTCGACCGAATTCAAGGGGCGGGTGATGACCAAGCTGGCCTCTGCGCCAGGGCTCAAATGGCCCACCTGCTGACTCACGTCCATGGCCGCTGCGCCGTTCAAAGTTGAAGCCGCCAAGGACTCGATGGGCAACAACCCCATGCGCAAGCAGCCCAACGCCGCCGCCAAATGCATGTTCAAGCAAGGCGCCGATCCCGGATTGTGATCTGTGGCAATGGCCACGGGCAAAGCCGCATCCACCAGCGAACGGGCCGGGGTGTACGGCAAGTCCAGAAAAAGAGAGCACAGCGGCAGAGCCACCGGTATAGTGTCACCACCAGCAGCTGATAGCGCTGCAAGATCCTCTGCATTGAGCACCTCGAGATGGTCCACTGACCGCGCACCCATCTCCACGCACAAGGCCACGCCCCCCATTGCATTGAACTGATTCACATGCACTTTTGACGGCAAACCCAAATCACGGCCCGCCTGGATCAATTGACGGGTCTGGGGCAATTCGAAATAGCCCTTCTCGCAGAAAATATCAACGTAATCGGCCAAGCCTTCAGCCGCCACAGCGGGCAGCATTTCGCGGGTCACAAAATCGGTGTAGGTCGACGCATTATCAAACTCAGGCGGGACCGCATGGCAACCTAAAAATGTCGAGCGAATCGGCATCACATCAGCCGCCTTTACACGTGCTATGACGCGCAGCATTTTCAGCTCCGACTCCAAGTCCAGGCCATAGCCCGACTTGATTTCCATAGCAACTACTCCGCCAGCTACAGCCCGCTCAACACGCTGCATGGCCGCATCAAACAAGTCGTCCTCAGGCATAAGCCGCAACTTCGCAGCGGAGTTCAATATACCGCCTCCACGTTGAGCGATCTTCTCATAAGTCAAGCCCCGAACGCGGTCCACATACTCCCCATAGCGACCGGCAGCATACACCATATGCGTATGGCTGTCGCAATAGCCCGGATGGACGATACGACCGCTGCAGGACACAAGTTCCACTGCGTCGTCGATGCTCGGAAACACCTCAGCAAAATCCTCCATCCGCCCGAAAGCCACCACCTCGCCGCTTTCAATATGCAACCACGCATCTTGCAAAACAGGGAAGTCAAGCATTTCGCCCCCCTTGAGTACCCGCGGTGCACGTGCAAAGGCACCGACCAAAAAATCGATGTCCCGAAGGATGACTGTGGAAGAAGCAGAATTTGGATTCATCGTGGGCGAAGTTCGCCTAAATTCGGCGCAAAACACGGGATGGCTGGCAACACAATTGGGCAAATTTTCCGGCTCACGACCTATGGCGAATCGCACGGCGCAGGTCTGGGCGGCATCGTAGACGGCTGTCCGGCGGGGCTGCGACTCGACCTTGACGCAGTGCAACATGAGCTGGACCGGAGGCGACCGGGCCAGTCCGAACTCGTTACACCGCGCGACGAAAAGGACCGCATCAATATGCTATCCGGCCTGTTTGAAGGGGTGACCACAGGGGCGCCGCTGGCCTTTCATATTCCCAGTCAGGACGCCGATTCGAGTGCGTACGACCACTTAAAGGACACATTTAGGCCAAGCCACGCAGATTTCACGTACAGTGCGAAGTACAACGTAAGAGACCACCGAGGTGGAGGCCGGGCCAGTGCACGAGAAACGGTTAGCCGCGTAGCCGCCGGGGCGATTGCTCGGCAACTGTTGCAGCCGGTTGGGGTTGAGGTATGCGCCTATGTGGAACGCGTACAGGACATCGCGATGCACAGCCCGCCGCAATTTTACAGCCGCAGCAATGTGGACGCCCACCCTATGCGTTGCCCATCGCCCGAAACGGCAGAGCGTATGGCCCAGCGCGTCGAGCAAGTGCGGGAAGTCGGCGACACGGTGGGCGGCGCCATCGTACTTGTAGCCCGGGGCGTGCCCGCGGGCTGGGGCGAGCCCGTCTTCGACAAGTTGAGCTCCGAATTGGCCCGCGCCCTGTGGAGTATCCCCGCAGTGAAAGCCATGGAAATCGGGAGCGGATTTTCCGGCACCTTGATGCTCGGATCACAGCACAACGACGCCTTTATTCCAGGCGAAGCTGGAAGTTCAGAATTGGCCCAGACCCGCACAAATCAAAGCGGAGGCATTCAAGGCGGCCTGTCCAACGGACAAGATTTGATCGTGCGCATCGGCTTCAAACCCGTGGCCACAATCCGCGCAACGCAAGAAACGGTGGACTCCAGTGGAAAAGCTGCAACTGTTGAAGGCAAAGGCCGACACGACCCTTGCGTACTTTCACGCGCTGTACCCATTGTCGAAGCCATGGCCCTGTTGGTTTTGGCCGATATGTCACTGAGAAACAAGTCTTCACATGTTGAATAAACCCCGCAAGTTCAAACTCGCCCTGCACACCCAAGTCATCATCGGCCTGCTGGTCGGCGTAGTGTACGCTTGGCTTTCCATCCGCTTCGGCTGGAACCAGTTCACCATCGACTACATCAAACCCTTCGGCGACATCTTCATCAACGTGCTGAAACTCATCGCGGTGCCTCTGGTGCTGTTCAGCATTATTTCAGGAGTTGCCTCACTGGGCGATCCTGCAAAACTGGGACGTCTAGGCCTCAAGACGCTCACCACCTACATTGTAACTACGTTGATAGCCGTGGTGGTGGGCCTGGTGCTGGTGAATATTTTCAAGCCCGGTGCCGCCGTTGACAATGGCCTTCTCGAGGCCAATCGCATCCGATACGAACTCTGGCGCGACGCAACTGGCGTGCCCGCCCTGGACGACGTCAACCTTGCGCAAAAACCGGAAAACGCAGCGCTTGTAGAGCAGATTCGTGGCGAACAGGTCGAGACCAATGCATGGGTGAGCGACAAACTGTCCAAAGCGGACGCGACAAAAAAGAGCGGGCCGTTGCAACCGCTAGTGGATGTGGTACCGACGAACATATTCAAAGCGCTCAGCGATATGAGTATGTTGCAAATCATTTTCTTCTCGATCTTCTTCGGCGTCGTGCTCGTGGGCATGCCAAAACAACAAGCGGCACCGCTCATCCGAGCGGTCGACGCTCTGGGCGAAGTCTTCATCCAGATGGTCTGGATTGTCATGCGTGCCATGCCCATTTTCGTTTTTGCGTTGATGGCTGGACAAATCGTGAATGCCGCAGGGTCCGACCCCGAGATGTTCATGGAGCTGCTGCAATTCCTTGGGCGCTACTCGCTGGTGGTGGTGCTCGGACTCTCCATTATGGTCTTCCTTTTTTACCCCGCTGTGGTCGGCCTGCTGGTGAAAAAGCTGGGGTTCCGACGCTTCATGTCGGGCATGCGTGAGGCGCAAGTGACGGCTTTTTCCACATCAAGCTCGGTGGCGACCTTGCCTGTGACGATGGATTGCGTCAAGAACAAATTGGGCGTTAGTGAGCGCACGACGAGTTTCGTTCTGCCCATAGGCGCGACAGTGAACATGGACGGGACGTCGTTGTACCAAGCGATTGCGGTTGTGGCTCTAGCCCAATTCCACATGGTCGATCTTACCATTGCTCAGCAAGGCGTCATTGTGTTGACGGCCACCCTCGCTTCAATCGGTGCGGCGGCTGTTCCAAGCGCCGGGCTGGTGCTGATGATCTTGGTGCTAGAAAGCGTCGGGCTCAACCCCGCTTGGATTGCATTGATTTTCCCGGTGGACCGCATCCTGGACATGTGCAGGACGGTGGTGAATGTGACCGGCGACGGCGCGGTGTCCACAATAATTGCGGCCAGCGAGAACGAGCTAAACGTACCCCAAGGCTGAAGATGAGGCGAATTGCTGTTGTTTTTTGTTGCTGGGCGCTCATTTCGGGCTTGACAAGCGCGGACTTGCACGCTCAAGAAGACGAGGATTGCCGCCCGGAATACGACGCAAAAACGCTCAAGTTGATTGAGCGAGCATCTGACAAGAAGAAATACAACAGCGAAAAAAGACAGGGCTACCTGCTCGAAGCTCTGGAGCGTGAGGAAGCTTGCCCGGTTTGTCGCCTTCAACTGGGTCGGAGCGCATTTCTCGAGGCAAAAAGGCGTGGCGGGTCGTTTGCACCTGCGCGGGATTACTTGCGCCCGTTGGCTTCCAATTGCCCGGATTACGCTGCAGAAGTGCATTATTTGCTGGGGGCCATGGCCTATGGTGACGGCTACTTTGACGAGGCGCGGGGCGCCTTCGATCTGTTTTTAAGCTGGGAAGACGAGGCCGCGCGCAACTACACCCGCCGGGACGAATCCAGGCGAGCAGAAGTCCTGGAGATTTTGCCATGGATCGAATTTCACGACAACTTTTACCGCCACGCAGACGGCCCACGGCCCCAGGTGATTCGTGCAACATCCAGCCCTGACGATGAATACTTGCCTTCGGTAAGCGCCGACGGGACCTTGCTTTTTTTCACGCGAAAAGGGCTGCACAAGGCCAAAGGAGACATCGTGGGGAAGTGGGTCGAAGCCTTTTCTTGGGCCCACCGCCCCGAAGGAGCAGAGTTTGACGCAGGCGTCCCTTTGGAATACCCATTCAACCAAGGGCACGGGGCAGCCTACGGCGGCGCGTCCATCTCAATCAACAACCGGGAACTTTTTTTCGCAATGAAGACCCCCACGCCAGGGCACCCGGACAACATCGACTTGTACGTCACGAACTATGAACTGCTCGACGAAGTGGACGGTGAGCGATTCTATATGTGGAATGATCCGAAGCCGTTGAGCGCATTGAACACCCCGGACGGATGGGAAAGTCAACCCTCCATTTCCCCCGACGGCCAGGACCTGTACTTCGCCGCCGTGCGGCCGGGCACTACGCCCGGCCCCGAGAACCACCCCTCCATCGACATTCTGGTCAGTCGCCGCACGGACAACGGCTGGAGCGCCCCAACAGGGCTTCCCTCGCGGATCAACACGCCGCACGCCGACAAGGCGCCCTTTTTGCACCCCGACGGACGCACACTCTACTTTGCCTCCACGCGCCAGCCCAGCGGCGGCGGGTACGACCTGTACCTCAGTCGCAAAGACAGCACGGGCCGCTGGGGCGAAGCCCTGAACCTCGGTGCGCCCATCAACACTGAAGGCGACGAGCACGGCTTGGTGGTGGGCGCTGACGGCACGACGGCCTTTTTCGCCAGCCGGCGCCAAGGCACGCGCGGCATCGACTTGATGACCTGCCCCTTGCCAGAACGATACAGAGCGAGAGCGTCGGCCGTCGTCAAAGGCGAAGTCACCCGAGACGAAGGCCTGGCCGGGCGCGAAGTCTCCATCGAATTGCGCTACGCCCAGAGCCGAGAAGTGCAGGCGATAGAAATTGAGAGGGACGGCTCATTTGCGGCCGTGGTGGATTTGAGCCGGTACGAGGACGTGGTGCTAACCACCGTGGCCGAAGGCGCCGTTTTCAGTGCAGCACTCTTGGTAGATCGAGACGCTCCAGAACCGGATTGGGTTGAAGCCAATGTCGAGCTACACAGCGTCCAAGCTGACGAACCCTTCGAAATCCAGGACATCAATTTCCCCACGGCCTCAGCACAAATTAGTAGGGCGAGCCAGACTATTCTCGACCTGTTCGCAACGTACTTGATGGGCACTGGCTTTCGAGTGCAAATCCAAGGCCACACCGACGACATTGGGGGTGAACTTGAAAATATGGAGTTGAGCCGCCTGCGCGCCGAAGCGGTGAAAGCGCATTTGCACGACGGCGGCGTGTCCAACGGTCGCATTGAAGCGGCCGGTTTCGGAGAGTCCGAGCCGCGCGCAGAAAACACAACACCGGACGGACGCGCAAAAAACCGAAGAACAACATTTGTAATTCTTCCCAATTAATGCACCGAAGCAAGTGCGCTAAGAGAAGCCCTACGTAGTTTCGCGGCATGAACAATTGGATTGCCCCCATTTCATTCGCAATCATCGCGGCCTTCGGATTGACCAACTGCGGAAATTGCGATAAGTCGAGTTGCGAAAAATCTAAAACCACATGCAAGCACGCTTCGCCCAGCGTCAGCAGCTACGGTGAGGAATTTAGTGCTGAGCAATACGCAGACTTCACTGCAGAAGTGAACCTGGACGACGCCTATTTCACTGGCACCATCGTGCAGAGCTGCGAAGCCATGGGATGCTGGATGACGGTTGAAGGCCCAAGCGGGGACACGAACATGGTGTACATGCTCGACCACGATTTCTTCGTTCCAAAAACTGGACTTGGCGGCTTAACATGCCGTATTCACGGCCACGCATTTTACGACACAGTCAGTGTGGAAATGCGCCAACACTATGCTGAAGACGCAGGCCGTACGCAGGAGGAGATTGAAGCCATCACCGAACCGAGTTTCGAACTTGGATTTGTCGCCTATGGCGTTGAAATCGACGGTGTTGGCGAGGACAACTCAGGCCAGAGCGAGGACAAAAAGAAGACGTGCACCGCCCAGCACGAGCACGAGCAACACAGCCACGAGACGCAAGGGCATTGAGTCAAAAAGTTGGGACCGCGCTCACCAAGGCGCCGTGGTGAATAAGTCCTGAGGAAGCTGGACGCAGCAGGCACGGTAGAGCGGAAATTTACGTTGGCTCTAACAAGTCCTCGCGATGAAGCTTCCTTCCTGCACCCCGTCACTGCTCACCCCGTGGGTTTTTCTCGTATTTGCGGCCGCGTCCACGAATTTCAATGCGGGTCTTACAGCCCAATCCCCAAACCCTCCTCAACTGACCTTGGGCATGAGCGGGGAATCGCGCACGCTTGCAGACGCGATGGACTTGTACAACAAGGCCCAATACGCCCAAGCGCTCAAGGCCTTTGACGGCATTGTGCGCGACGTAGGGAACCGCGCTGGCGCTGCAACGAGATCTTCTGAAATTGAAGCTGAATTTCGCGCGGCTATGTGCGCCTTGTACTTGTACCACAAGGACGCGGTGCTGCGCGTGGACCGATTTGTTCGCAATCACCCCGGCTCATCGTGGACTTTAAAGGCGCGTTGGGAGGTGGCCGACTACCAGTACCGCCGCAAGAAGTTCGGCCCAGCCATCGCCGCCTTCAATCAAATTGAGCCGCGCGCACTGCCCAAGGACAAGCGGGGCGAATACAGATTTAAGCGGGGGCATTCGCATTTTGAGAAAGGGGACTTGGACGCAGCAAGGCGCGACCTATTGCCGGTGGTGGAAGGCGATGAGACCGGCGAAAGTGGACCGCAGGCGTGGGAAACCGCAGCCCATTACTACTTGGCGCATATCGCCTACCGTGAACAGCGACTGAACACCGCACTCGACGGTTTTCGAAGCTTGCTCGCCACGCCAGAATTCACAACGATTGTCCCTTTGTACATCGCACAGATTCTGTACCAGCTCGAGCAGTACGCCGAAGCCGTGCAGTTCATCCCGCCCCATGTGGCCGCCGATGTGAACGTGGCGCCGGACGCCCGAGCTTCAATGCAGCTCATCTTGGGCAAGTCGTTGTACCAAACGAGCGACTACGCAGGCGCCTTGCCTAATCTTGAGGCCGCATGGGAACGCGCCTCGGGCGTAGAGCGGACGACTGATTTGGGTTATATGTTGGGCATGACGCGCAAGTCGTTGGGCGATTTTGACGGTGCGGTGCAGGCCTTTTTCAGAGCAACCGGAGGCGCCGATGCCTTGGAACAACTTGCCACCTACCACATGGCCCAGTGCTATTTGGCCAACAACGAAAAAGAACGCGCCCGGACCGCCTTCCGAAAAGCCTCCGAATATGATTTCAATTCAGAAGTCGCTGAGGACGCCCTGTTCAACTACGCAAAATTGGCATTCGAAGCGAAGTACAACCCCTTTGACGACGCAATCACCGCCTTTGAGGATTACATCAAGGCCTACCCAAACAGTCCGCGACACGACGAGGCGTACGGCTTCTTGATGGAGGTGTACTTGACCTCGCGCCAATCCGACCGCGCATTGGACGCATTGGACAAAATCAAACGCATGCCCCCGGCCACCGAAGCGGCCTATCAACGCATCGCCTTCAACCGCGGTGTCGACCTCTTTCAGCAGGGCGAAATGGCCGCGTGTGCAGCGCTCTTTGAGCGATCACGCCTGCATCCTATGGACGCCTCGCTGGCCGCTGAATCCCACTATTGGCAGGGGGAAGCTGCGTATTCAAGGGCGAAATACGCGCTGTCACTAAGTCACTTCAATGCGTTCTTAAGCGCGCCTGGCGCCTTTGGGTCAACGCGTTACAACCAAGGTGAATACGGGGCGGGGTACGCCCTGTTCAAGCAGCGAAAATACCGCGATGCGCTAACTGCATTCCGCAAATATGTGTACGCCGTCAAGGGCAAGGCCGAAGGCAAGGAGAAGGGACGATTGGCCGACGCGAATCTGAGGATTGGGGACTGTTTCTACCTCGACAAGGACTACACACGTGCAATCGACCACTATGCAACAGCCGTTCAAGGCGGGGTGCGCGAGGTGGAGTATGCCAGCTACCAAAAGGCGGTTTGTCTCGGACTAGACGGCCAGCAAGAAGAGGAAATTGTGGCCCTGCGTGATTTGCTAAACCGGTGGCCGGAGACGAGCTACCGCGCCGTGGCCTTGACTGAAATCGGACACACCGAATTGGGCCTGGACCGCCCTGCCCGTGCAAAGGTGGCCTTCGAGCAGTTGCTGGAGGAAAACCCCGAAAGTCCTTATGTGAAAGGCGCCCTGGTCGATTTGACGCTCATCAGCATCAAGCAAGGCGACCCCGAAGGTGCACTTGACTTGTGGAAGCAGATTTCCACAACTTACCCGAACGACCAGGCAACGGCGGACGCCTTCTTGCTGGTCGAACCGCTACTCATCGAGCGGGGACGACTCGGCGAGGTGCCAGCAAGCGTGGGCTTGACCGGGGACGATATCGAGGTGAAGATGTTCGGCGCTGCGCGTGACATGGCCATATCGGGCGATTGTTCGGAGGGCAAGGCGAAGCTCCACGCATTTTTATCAGCCTATCCCGATGGCCGTTTTTCTACGGCGGCTCACTTTCACTTAGGGCAATGCAGCTTTCAATCCGGAGAGGCCGACGCCTTGGACGCCCTGAATGACCTTGAATGGGTAATCAATGCCCCCTTGAACGACTACACAGAGGAAGCCCTATTGCTCGCGTCGACGCTGCGCTTCAATGCGGCTGACTTTTCAATAGCCCTGGAGCATTATTTGCAACTGGAGCGCGTGGCCGTGCTGAAAAGCCATGTGCTGGAGGCGCGGATCGGCGTGCTGCGTTGCAGCCGGGAAATGGGCGACAGCGAACGCTTGCTGGCCTATGCCGATCCGATTATCGCTGATCCAGGCACGCCCGATGCCATCCGTACGCAAGCGCACTATGAACGCGGACTGCTTCGAGCAAGCTCAGGTGAGGCTGAAGGGGCGACGGCCGACTTTGAAGCGGTGCTCTCGGCCGGAGGTCCTGATGCAGAAGGTGCCGCGTTCGGGCTGGCGGCTTTGGCGGAAGACCGCGATGACTGGCTTGCCTGCCAAGACTTGGTGTTTGCTCAACTCAACCGATTCGGAGGGCAGAGCGCTTGGGCTCACAAGGGCTTTTTGTTGCTTGCAAGGAGCTACATCGGGCAAGGCGACTTGTTCCAAGCCCGCGCCACACTTGAAGCCATTTTGAAAAACGTAGAGGTGCCTGACGTTCGAGCGAAAGCGATGGACGCGTTGGACCGAATCACGCAATTGGAAAACCCGCCGCCAACGGAAGATCCCGAACAACAAGTTTTGGACAAAGCGGTTGATCAGAGCGATGACCAAAGGGACGAAGAGACTGAAAAGCAGCAACCATGAAGAAGTTCGAATTCAAAGGGGTACTGATGGGGCTGCTGGTTGTGGTGGCCAGTGCGGGCGAAATGCAGCGCATCGTTGCGCAAGACAGTTTGGAGGTGACTTTTGTGGGGACGAGAGAATTGCACGTGCGCGATGCCATCAAACAAGGCGATTATCCGCAGGCCGTAGAGCTCGACATCAAGAAAACGGCAGCCAGCTACACTGAGCTGCCCATCATTGCGGCACTGCAGCCGCTGACCTTGGAAATTGAGCCGAGTCGACTGGCATTGGACGCCCCAATCCCCCGGTTGTACCCCGGCTATATCAAAGGCGGATTCGGCTTGCATACCACCCCGCTTGTGGGCATTCAGTACGGAGATATGCGCTCGCGGGACGGCAGTTGGAATATGGCCTACAATCATTTGAGCTCGCAACAAGGAGCGGCCCTGACAGAAGGGCTTGACGACGGTTTCTCGCATCACGACGCCGGTGTGTGGATGCGCCGATTTGTGGGAAAGAAGAGCCTCGATGGCGGGCTGTCTTGGTCGCGCGACGCCTTCGGCGTGTACGGGCTGGACACGAGTCAGAGCGCCTTGGCCGACACCGCCCGAGTGCGTTACCAGCAATTCGGCGGGCGCTTAACGCTGGAGAACCACTTGCGCGACTCCAGTGATTTGCACTTCAGCGCAACCCTACGCGCCACACATCTGGGCAGCCGAGCTGGGGCTCAGAACACGGTTGTAGGGACCGACTTCACACTGCACACATACAAGAACAGCGACCGCTTGCAGCTTGACGCGACAATGGACTACGATCAGCTCACAAACGACTCGACCGTACTGGAGGAACGGGCCGTTCCGTCGCGGGCGCTGATCGGCCTCAATCCATCGATCTCGCGCGGGCGTGGCAATCTCAACGTCTTGATTGGCGCGGGCCTGTGGGTCGATGCGCGAGGGGCCCAGAGTTTCCACTTCTACCCCCGGGCGGAAGCGCGGTACAGCTTCTTCGACGACTTGTTCGTGCCGTATGCGGGCGTGGGCGGAGGCATGGAGCGGCTGACCTTGCTCGATTTGGTCGAGCGAAACCCCTATGTTCAGTACAGAGGGCAAAACATGCGCCACACCAATCGAGCGCTCAATTTTCACGGGGGCGTACGAGGCGCTTTGGCTCGTAACCTCGAATTCAATGCCGAGGTGCGCACCACCCGACTGCGAGACCGAGCCTATTTCATCAACGACTCGCTCGACGGGGCTGGCCAACGCTTTTCCATCTCCTACGACACGCTCACCGTCGCACGCGTTATGGGTGAAATTGCCTTCCACGGTGAGGCCCTCGACGTTTCGGCAAAAGCAGAGTTTTTCACATATTCCGCACTTGAAGGCCACGCCTGGTATTTGCCACGCGTAAAATGGAGCACGGATGTCCACTGGGCCTTCAATGACGAATTCACTTTGCGCGGAAGCGGCGCGTGGGTCTCCGGGCGCCAAGCGCCGAGTTACCTCCCCTTTGACGCCGCCCCAGAATCCGCTGATGAATCGGGACTTTACACCGTGCAATTGCCCGGCTACGTTGACGTTTCACTCGAAGTCGAATACCGGTACAACAAGCGCCTTGCTGTTTGGGGTCGGGTTGCGGGATTGACCGCCTCGGAATTTGCCCGTTGGAACGGCTATCCAGTCCAACCATTTCAAGCCATTTTAGGCCTCTCCTATCGCTTTTAATCAAGGCCAATTTCTCCGCTCACAAAGCTCATGACAACGGCTGCAAAGTGTTGAAAAAACAAGCCAAAGAAGAGCTTTTGAAAATAGGTATAGCGCAGCCTGATGGCTATTTTAGCACGTTGCCTTTTTCATCATGAGCGAAGATTCAAAAGCCCCCAAAAAATCCTCCAGCTATGGAGCCGATAGCATCCAGGCCCTAGAGGGCATGGAGCACGTGCGGAAACGCCCCTCGATGTACATCGGAGACGTCGGTATCCGCGGTCTGCACCACTTGGTTTATGAG
>JAQWTJ010000017.1 GCA_029242765.1 Flavobacteriales bacterium
GCCAAAAGAGCCAACGCCAGGAGCACCACCGCCGCCGTCAGTTAATACGCTTGAACTGTTCCCGCCTTCACCGCCGGTCGCCCAGCACTCGGTAATTGTACAATTGGTCAAGGCCAAATCACTCCCGAACCAATGGGCCACCGCTCCGCCTGCGCCGCAACTGCCCCCACCTCCACCGGAGCCATTGGACCCGTCACCGCCCGTTGACTGGCAGTCTAAAAAGGTCGAATTGCTAATCACCGCCGTCTCGCTGTTGTGGATAGCACCACCATAAGCTGCTCCAGTCAAAGAACCAGAAACATCACAACTATTGAACAATACATTTGAAACGGTGAGAATCCCTGCATTCTTAATGGCCCCGCCGTGGTCACTCACTTCCGCACCGTTGAACAGCTCCACGCCTGAAAGGGTTAAGCTGCCCGACGCAGAGATGTCAAAATGGCGACTCGCTCCATTGGCATCCAAAACCGTAGTACGTGCAGAAGCCCCAGTAATTTCAATCTCCGTGGTAATGTCCAAATCCCCGTTAACTATACCGTAGACGCCCGCAGGGACAGAAATCGTCGCGGGCACTCCCATCGCTGTAGCCTCTGAAATAGCAGCCCGCACAGAGCACTCCCCGCCCAAGGCTGCGCACACCCCATCACCAGGGTTCGCGTCCGGAGAATCAGCGGTCGTGTCAACAACGTACTGCGCACTTCCCAGCAAGGGAGAGCACAACAAAAGAAACGTGGCAATGCGGAAAATCGCTGGCATGGTTCAGATGGAAAGTCGCGGCAAGGTACAAACCACTTTGCTGGTCAATTGGTTGCCCCGAACGCCTTATTAAGTCATCGAGTTGAAGTGCCGTGCTTGTGAAGCGACATCTCAATTGACGTGGAGCTGCACTTGCGCCGTGCCGTCGGTATAACGGACGACAGAAAACCCTATCGCATTCGCGCTTTTTGAAATGGAACGACCCAAAAGGTCGTATCGGCCCAATTCCACACGAGGAGCCGCCACCGGTGTCTCAGACACGCCGTCCAGCCCGGCCACTCGAGCGAAATGTCCGGGGGCCAACCCCGTAGAAAAGCTGGTCTGCAGTTCGCCCGCCATATTGTATACGCTCACGCCACCGCTGCTCACGAAGTCGGTGGTGCCTGCAAACACGCGGTCGGCTTCAGGATAGGCCGCCATGCCGTAAAAGCTGGTCTGACCCGTACCCCAAACACCCGCCGGAGCCAAATCATCCGCCCCGTGGATCCGCATGGTGGTCTCGCCTGTGATTTGGAAGACCACGGCACCATCCCAAAGCGCCGCCGCACCGCAACCAGCAGCCACGTCAGCCACCAATTCAGTCGTCACCACACCGCCCGACAATCGGCTCAGCGAAGTGCTGGCGTACTGCATCGTATTCACCGCCAAAATCCCGCTTCCTGCATCAAAAAGGTGGACGGGATTGACACCATTTTCACCGAGTTCCGTCTCACTGTAGGCTCCTGTTGCCAGGTCGATATGGCCGATCAACCCCACTTCCTGCCCCCAGGCAAATCCGTTGTTAATGATCATGTGCGCTTTGTTGTTCTTGATGACAACCCCAGCCCCCGAGAACGCTGGACCGTTTGAAGTGGGGGCCTCTCCCATCCACGACAAGTCGCTGCGATCAAACCACTGCAAGTAGCTGTCGAAGGACACCGGAGCCCAGGTCAACGGGTCGAAATCTCCACGGGATACGATCAGGGCGTCCTCCCACAAGGCCAGCTTTCGCGCGCCATCCACCGCTTGAGATGCGAGCAGCTCGAAGGTGTTCACGTCATAGCGGTAAATAGTGTCTTCAACCGCCACATACAGGTCGGCACCGTCCACAAGCATATCGGAGGCAAAGTGGTGACCGACGTACGTTATTGCGACTTCATAGCTGCCCTCACTTTCATTGAACACGCCCAATGTGGGCCACTCGATCACCTCACCCGTATCCAAATAGAATCCACCCTCACACAAGACCAGCAGCCGGTCATCGTTCTGTGCTTGAGCTGTTGAAAAGGAGGCCGCCGTAACAATGAATGCAGCGACAAGGGCAAAGGTGTTGGTAAGCTTTGAAGTCATTTTTGCAGTGAGTTTCGTGCGAAAATAGGACAATGCTTAACTTGTCGAGCAGCTTCTATCTCAATATGCCATCCTCACGACGTACCCACCAACTTTTGAGCCTCACGGCTCTTGCGGCATTGATAACATTGGCCTCGAGCTGTGGGCCAAAGACCTACAACTTTGAAGACAACCCGGTGCCGTCCTATGAGGGCGTGCCATCCATTGTTGTAGACGCTTACGTCAACCGCATGTGGATTGACTTGTTCGGGCGAGAGCCCCTCAGCGACGAGCGAGAAGAGGTGCGGGCCGAACTTCGAGCGGGCGAGTTGAGTATTGCTGCTCGCAAAGCGCTGATTGACCGCGTTCGCAGCACGGCTAGCGAGAGCCACGACTACCCTAGCACATATTACCACAAGCTCACTCTGGATTTGAATGCGCGCTTTTTGCAAGGCGCTTCCATGGAGCAAATCGCAGACCTTGAGCAGAGCTATCGAGGCTTTGCCAGCCAGGATTCGGCCAATGGCGACATGTTGCTCTATCAATTTTGGACTCAAGAGGCCGACAAACTCAGCGCCATTCCCGAAAACAGAGACCGGTTTAGGCTGGAAGAAATCGACTTCGGAACCCTGTCGAAAACATTTGCTTTCAACGGCTTGTACGACGAGATCAATATGAATTCATTCAACTTCATCAACGCCACCTTCGACGATTTCTACAGCCGGTTCCCTACCAGCGAAGAATACGAAAATGCCTACGCCGTGATTGAATACGGCGAGGCGGTGGGCGTTATGGGATCCGCCGCCTTTGACAAAGACAGCTATCTCGAAGCGCTGATTGCCAACCCCGAATTTAACGAAGGCACCATTCGCTGGGCGTACAAATTGCTCTTGTCCCGCGAGCCGTCCACCGCCGAAGTGCTCGTGCACCTTGAAACGTTGGGGGCGGCGGGCGACTTCAGACTGCTTCAACGCGAAATCCTATCCTCTGATGAATATGCCGATCTCTAAGTTCTCGCATTTCTCAGCCGCTATGTTGCTGGTGGCCATGATGCTGCTGACGCCTGGCTGTCGGCCCGATCCCGAAGTGACCTTTGACCTGCAAACTTTTGAGGTGGATGCGGACGGAGCGGACAAGGACCGCCTAAAAACCGACGACCAGTGGGTGTCCATTTTGTATGCAAATCTCTTTCAGGAGACGCTGGCTGCCGGCGACCTTTTTGAAATCAAGCAATGCCTAGAGTCCATTGGAGACCAAAAAATTGCGCGTGCTGTAGTCGTGTCGAACATGATGGGCAGCGAGGACGTGATATTGCCGTCCATCGAAGAGATGGATACAGATCTCGACGCCTTCATCCGCGAAACATATGTGCGGTTTTTGGTGCGGTACCCCAGCGAAGCAGAAACAACGTGGTTGGCCAATTTCATTGAAAACCATCCAGCGATGACGCCTGAGCTGGTCTACAGCTCTTTCGCTTTGAGTGATGAATACTTGTACTACTAGCCTTAAATCGAAGCCCGAATGAATCGCAGGAAATTCTTGAAACAGACCGGACTTGCCACAGTGACCGCTGTGGCGGCGCCGTATATTTTACCATCGGGCCGGCTGTTTGCCGCCTCGGGGCGACGCGCAGCTGAACACGTAGTGTTCGTCGCATTCGCGGGCGGCGTGCGCCAACAAGAGTCGGTGCTTCGACGCTACGTGGAGGACAGCCAAGGGGAACCGTACCCGGGCAACATCATGTACAACATCTTGACCGGGGACGCCCCAATCGCGAAAATTGTATACGGCACTGGCGAAGGCGGAGCGACGCCAATCCCGTCCATCTTGAGCGCACCACTCGAATCGCAGGGAACGCTTTTTGCCGAGGTGAATGCCGTTTCACGCGGGCATTTTTTAGGCTTGAATTCATTGGTCCAGGGCACCACTGTGGTGACGCAGGGGCTAAAGCAGCGCCCGATAAACCCCACCATTTTTGAATACTTGAGGCGCCACGGCGGCTACAAAGCCACCGACACCTGGTTTGTGGGCAATAGCATCGGCGGGTCGCTGCCCTTGCTCAACTACAGCGATCATCCCGACTACGGGCCGCAATACGCAGGCAACTTCTTTGCCCCGTCTGTGACCTTCCTCGGCCCGGGCCAAGACTACTTGAAGAACGCGCAAACCTACCATCCTGAAAACGAGCTTGCGCCGATGCAGCAGATGAAGGCCTTCTTGGACCAACAGTTCAACGCCGACGGCTCGGGCGGCTTCGACGGTGGGCTGAACAACACGCCCGACGAGCAAGAGGCCATCAAGAACTTCATGAAGCTCATGTTTGAAAAAGTTGATGCGGGCACAGTCAATTTCCCACCCATCACCAGCTCGGGCGACGCGGTGGCCGTAGGATTTGCATGCGAGGTCATAACCGAGTTCAAGCCGGCTTTCACCTTCGTGAACCTCAGCAACGTGGACAATTGCCACTCCAATTTCTCCAGCTACCTCTCAGCCATGCACCGGGCGGACCACGCGGTAGGACACCTTTGGGAGCACATTCAAAACACCCCCGGCATGGCCGGCAACACCACCATCATCCTCACCCCAGAGTGCGGGCGCAATCTCGAGCCGAACAATATTCTGGACGAAAACGATTGGCTCTCCTACGATCACAGCGATGAGAATTCGTTGCGCATCTTCTCATTGATGGCTGGCCCCAATGTGCCCGCAGGTGTTCAAGTGGGCGGCGAGGGCAACCCGATAGGGATGGTCACCGATTCAATGATGACCGTCGCCGACATTTTAGGTGTCATGCCTGAAGTGCAAGCCGGCGGCATGGTTTTGCCGGGCACCACCTCGTTGTTCAACCACATCTGATGACGCGAAAAATTTCCCACAGTAGTGCGGTGACAGGAATTGCAACTGCAGTGATTGGTGTTTTCTCGATCGGGAGCGGGTGCACACCGGACCCCACCAACCCCTACGACGATATGGTGCCAATCGTAGACATGGGTGGACTCGTCGTCCCCGATCCACCGCAAGGCAGTTTTGGATGGATTCACAGCAACATTTTCAGGCCCACCTGTGCCAATTCAGGCTGCCACAACGGCTTCTTCGAACCGGACTTCCGCACCGTATCATCGAGCTGGAACACTTTGGTCAACCAGGACGTCATTTCCAACGACGCCGCATTTTCATTCGAACATCGGGTTGTACCGGGTAACGCCGCCGCGTCCCTCCTACTTGAACGCCTCACCGTCAACATCCCCAACAGCTCGGGCATGATGCCCTTAGAGATTGACCCGGGCTCGGATTACGACGACCGCCGGGAAGAGTTCATCGCAGCAATCGAAGATTGGATCGACGGCGGAGCGACGGACATCAACGGCAACGCTGCTCCCACATCAGGCACGAATCTGCCACCGCAAGTCACCGGTTTTGGCGCCTTCCCTGTCGGCGACTACGAGAACATGTACAGCCTTGACGAAGGCGAAGGCGTGCAGCCCTTCCTCGTACAGCCCGGCCAGGTTGAACTCATTTTAGCCATTTCAGACGACCAAACCGCCTTGGACCAACTCGCCCCATACGAGGTTGCAATGGCCGAAATCATAGACGAACTCAGCACCTCCCCGGGCACGACCATCTCGGCATTTCCCTCCCCCTTTGTAGCCGGCGACTTCTCAGGCGGCGAATCCACCTACGCCTCCCACGTCGTGCTCGACATCAGCGCCTACGCCCCAGGGACGGATATCTACTTGCAAGTGCGACTGGGCGACGGGCAACTCACCACCGTGGTGCCTGACCCAGAGAACCTCAGCTACATCACGATGTTGTACCGCTTAAGAATCGCTGACTAAGTATAGCCTTATGCCTGAGTTAAAATCACTTTCATTGCTGTTCGCATCGCTCTTCATCTTGAGCTCTTGTGTTGAAGAGGTCGAGCATCCTGTAGCTCCTGAGTTGACCTTCGTTTCAATTTCGCACACCGTGGTGGAAAGTGCAAGCACCCCGCTGACAGCGACCATTGCCTACCGGGACCGCCAGGGCGACCTAGGGTTTTCAGACCCCGACATGAACGCATTGCGCGTGCGCGACACACGGCTCGAGGGCTACGATTGGTATCACATTCAGCCCCTTACGCCGACCGAAGAACAGCTCGATATTTCGGGCAGTTTTCAAGTGCAGCTCCCGCCCTTGTTTTTGCTGGGCAACGGAGATATGGAGACCACCACGCTCACCTTTCAAATCGTGGATCGGGCTGAGAATTGGTCCAACGTGGTGAGTTCCCCAGAAATCGCGATCCACGACACGCTGTGAACAGCGCAGGTCGATATATATGGTCACTGGTATTTTGCGCCTTGATTGGTGGTGCAGGCGACGCGGTTTGGGCCCAGGGCCCGGCCTTCAACATGATGGACACCGTCGTCACCATGTGCTACGGCCAACTGTACGACAGCGGCGGGCCGGACGAATTGTACAGCGGCAACGAAGATCTCGTGTTCACCATCGACGCGGGCGTTCCGCTACTTTTCGAGTGGGCGAGCGCTTTTGAAGTGGAAGAGCCGCTCGGTACGGCTTGGTTTGACTACATCGTATTGTACAGCGGACCGACCACGGCCAGTCCTGTACTTGACACGCTCGCTGGAGAAGGCCTGCTGCCGCCCGCATTTTCGACGGCTGGCGCATTGACCGTGCGTTTTGTATCGGACGGCAGCGCACAACGCGCTGGATTTCACCTGATCTGGGAGGCCGACATCGACCCGCCCTTGGCCGCCACCGCAGTGTGGAACGCGCCGGGCAGCTGTCCGTACAACGTCTTCCAATTGATCTTCAATCAGAGCATTGAGTGCGACCTCGTGGATTGGGATGGCTTGGAGCTCACAGGGTTTGAGGCCAATTTGAGCACCGTGCAGGCGATGAGTTGCGCAGGGGGCACCACATCGATGCTGATGTTTCCAGTTGTTGGCGGTTCGCTCGATGCCAATTGCCCCATCGAAATCAATGTGGACATTGGCGTACGGGACGAATGCGATTCGATTTGGACCTACCCGATGACGGCCGCGCTGCAAATCGACGATTGCCCGCCGAACCTAGACATCGCCGTGTGGACCGACACTGTGTGCGCAGGCAGTTGCGCTTGGCAGGAAATGATCACCGTGGGGTGCTTGCCCACAACGGTGACGTGGAACGGAAGCGACGGCAGCAGCTTCAGCGGTCCGGGGCCCCATCAGCTCTGCCCCTTAGAAACAACGACCTACACCGTGATGGCCGTGGTGGACGCCACGGGCGCCACCGAAGTTCTCGACGCTACGATTACCGTGATCGATGCCCAGCCGGGCGTGCAGGACACGGCGCTGTGTGCCGGGGTGGTGATGCCTCTACTCGGCTCGCCCGCGGGCGGCACATGGAGCGGAGCTGGCGTTTACGAAAGTGCAGAAGGCAGCGGCGCATTCAGCTTCTACACGGATTCGGCGGGGATTGGCACGCACAACATCACGTATATGCTGCCCGGTCTGGGCTGTTCAGCCCCTTGGATGGTTGAAGTGCTGGACTTTGAAGTGCAGGCCTATGTCGCGGCTTGTCCTGGAAGCGGCGGCTTCCAACTCGACGCCACGCCGTCTGGAGGAACTTGGCTCGGTGAAAATGTGGACGCAAGCGGCTGGTTCACGCCCGTCTTCCCCGGCACTTTTCCCCTCACTTATACGGCGGGCACTTGTTCTGGCAGCACCACGGTCACCGTCGACAACATTGCCGTGATCAGCGATCTGGGGTCGATTTGTGCAACAGAGCCTGCCGACAGCCTGCCCACGTGGCCGCCGGGCGGCTGGTGGTCCGGCCCCGGCGTCGACCCTCAAACGGCCTGGTTCGACCCCGCCGAAGTGCCCGCCGGCCCCTTCACGCTCATTTACTCCATCGAGGGCTGCAGTCAACAAGTGCCCGGCGAGCTGCTGCCCATTTGGGGGGGCTGGAACCATTCGAGCTGCCCCACCCAAGCCCCGTGGGTTCCTAACCCCTGGGCCGAACCGGCCGGTGGAACGTGGAGCGGGGAAGGCATCACCGATCCGTTAACTGGCGAATTTGATCCTGGCAGCGTAGCTGATAACAGTTGGTATTTGCTTTTGTACACCGCCCCCAACGGATGTATAGACACCACGTGGATGCTCAACCGCACCACACGTGTGGTGCCCACAACAGCCGACCTCTGTGCCGGTGCTTCAGAAATCGACCTCAACAGCGACGCTATTGGCGCCTCCCCGTGGTGCGGAAACTGGACCATCATGGAGGGCTCAGGCGGCACGGGGGGAACACCGGCCGGCACCTTGGACAACTACGACGGCTGCGACTGGATGTTCTACCCGGAGCTCCTGCCCACCGGCGATTACGTCCTGTATTACGAAGCCAATGGATGCGCAGATTCCGTTGAAATTCACATGTTCCCAAGCCAATTGACATTGGACTCCCTCCTCTTATGCGCTTCCGACCCAGGCCTGGACTTGGGCCAAGTCGCCGGGGCGTGGGGCGGCGAGTTCGGTGCAAGCTGGTCCGGAACCGGCATCAGCAGCGCGGGATGGTTTGATCCAGGCGAGGCCGGCCAAGGGCTCTGGCCTCTGGCTTGGGACAACCCGGCCGCCTGTCGTGACACGGTGTGGATCGAGGTTGAGGGGCAAGCCGAGATTGCCACCAGCGGGCTGGATGATTTGGCCGGTGTGCTGTGCCACAACGAGGCGCCGCTGGACTTTGCGCTGCAACCCTCTCAAACGAATTGGACCCTTGACGGGTTTACCGCTGAACAGCTGCCTTCCCCTTTGAGCACGGCCGCCTTGGGCGAGGGCGTCCACACCGTGATCGCGAACTGGGCCGGCGCCGTGTGCAGCGCAGACTCCACTTGGGCCTTTGAAGTGCTGCCCCCTTTGACGGCGCAATTGGCTGCTGCAGACTCTACGCTTTGCCCCGGTACGGCCACCACCTTGGGCGTGACATTTGGAGGCGGGCTTTTCGACGAAACCGGTGGCGGTCAAGGCGCTGGAGCTGAAATTATCTGGTGGGACGGCAGCCCACCTTACGCGGAGCGCCCCGCAGCGCCTGAAGTTTCAACTTGGGTTGCCGTTACGGTTTCAGACGGCTGCTCTGAACCCGCAACGGATTCGCTGTACTTGACCGTACTGCCGCCTTTTGACGTCGCCATCGACGCCAGTGAACTCAGCTGCTATGGCACCCCTGGCACAGCAGCACTCACCGTCAATTCACCCGCCGAGGTTGACATGTTTTGGGACGGAGAACCCTTGCTTTCGAGCATCGCAATTGGAATTGCAGGGGACAGCTACAATTGGGCTTTACTCGACCTTCAAGAAGGCTGCAGCTGGGACACCATCATTGAATTGCCCGGCCACCCGCCTGTGACCGCAGCCTTCAGCGTTGTGCCCGACGAGCCCTGCATCGCTTGGACCAGCCAGCCCGTGCAGTTCATCGACCTCAGCCAATTCGCGGACTCCGGCAGCTGGACCATCGTCTTGCCCGGTGGGGGGACCTCCAGCTTTCCGTATGTCTACGGCAACAGCCCCATGTGGACCTTCAGCGAACCGGGAAGCTTTGACGTGACCTTAACCGTGGCCCACAGCTCTGGATGCAGCGACACGGCAGTCCAGACGGTCTGCGTTTTGCCCGACATCACGCTTTGGTTTCCAGACGCTTTTTCACCCAACGGAGACGGGGCCAACGACGCGTTCACAGTAATCGGCGAAGGACTGCTCGACTACGAGTGCCACATCTACAACCGATGGAACGCATTGGTTTGGAGCAGCTCAATCATCGGCGAAAGCTGGGACGGGACGGGAGCAAACGGGCAGGCGGCACCTGTGGGCGTGTACGTCGTTCAAATTTCGGCGCGCGACACCGGCGGGGTCATCACCACGAAAACTGAGGCCTTGCGCCTGATCAGATGAGCAGGGTGAGATCATATTGCTCAAAATTGTTGGCCTGCGCCAGCATGGCTTTGGTTTCCAACATCACGGCTCAGGACGCATTGTTGCCGCTGTACAATGCTTCTTCTGGAATCGACAACCCCGCGGCCTTGACAGGGCAGCCGGAAGCCTGGAGCGTCGAGATTCAAAACGCCGCACGATGGTCTGGCGTCAACACGGGCTTCTCCACGCAAGCTTTTACGGCGCGACTGCGCGTGCGACCGGCCGGCGTGGAAGCGCACATTGGTTTGCGCCTTGTCGAAGACCGCTTGGGGCCGGGCCTCTCCCACCGAAGCTATGGGGTTCAAGCCGCCGTGGAACAGCGTATCAACCACGAAACTGTAGTCGGAGCCGGCGTGCAATTGGGTGCGGCACGTTGGGCTTGGGATTTTGCCAATCTGTCGTGGGGTTCACAATACGGAGCAACGGGCTACGACCCGGCTGCTGCCACCGGCGAGGATGAAACGCTGCTCAAGGGCAGCAGCCTGTATCCGGACTGGGCGCTGGGGATAGCGCTGGTGCACGGTATTTTTTCCACGGAAGCAGCACTGCATCACGGCTTGCAATCCGCCGGCTTGTTCGAAGCCAGGGCTGATTCCATCCGATTCCGACTCCACCAAGGCGTGGAGATCGAGCTACCCATCGGTCCTCCCCACGCCGCCTTCGGGACACTTGCTCTGTGGCAGCGCGGAGACTTTCAAGGCGGATGGCGCCACATCGAAGTCGGCGCCGAGATGCGCCATACGTTCGGCCACAACTCGCAGTACACATCGAACAGTCGATCAAACGAGCTGGGCATCGGACTGGCCTACCAAAGCGTCGGTGTGCTGCGGCCCATTCTATCGTGGCGCGGCTACGGCGGCTGGTCGGTCCGGCTCGGCCCAGCTATCAGTGCCGGAGCGTCCGGCGCATCGCAAGGCTGGGCATTGGCCATCGGCTACGCTCCCACCGCCGGGCTGGTCAACTACCCCACGCGCTGAGCGGCCATAAGTCGTGCGAAAAAAGAAAAGGGCCACCGCCAAGATCCGTACTTCTCGGGGCGACCCTCTTCAGGCTCAGAATTTGGTTTTGATTATTCCCCCCCGCATTCTGAATTGAACAACAGCAAGAGGTCGAGCATGTCTTGAATGCCCACCAAGCCGTTGAAGTCGAAGTCCCAACAAATCGGAGCGATGCACGTGCCATCGTCCAGGTTTGCCAAGGCATTGAAATTCTGCATCTCAGTATCGGTGCAGCCTGTCCACAGGCAGCTGCCATTTTCGATGGTCGCTCCCGGATCAAAGTTCACTGCCGAGGTGTACATGCAGCCTTCGACACTGCATTGCACACCTGGCATATCGCAAGGCTCATCAATCAAATCCTCGAATGGAATGGGCGTGGTGATACCGCAGCCCGCGCCATCAGTGTTGTAGAACATCAGCATATCGGTCAGGTCAACCGCACCGATGAAGCCGTCCTCGTTGCTGTCGGGGCAAGGTGGAGCGTCTGAGCAGCTGCCGTCGTCAAAGTTCGCATACGAACTGAAGTTGCGATAGATTGGGCTGGTGCAGCCGCCAAACTCACACGAGCCATCGTCCGATTCGGCCACAGGGTTGAAGTTCCCAGCCAATGGGTACATGCAGCCCATCACGAAGCATGAGTCGTCGTCGATGGTTGCGTCCGGATCGTAGTTGGTCGCCGTAGGCTCGGTGCAGCCGTAGACCACACATGTGCCATCGTCCACGGTGGCCGAACTGTTGAAGTTCACCGCCGTTTCGTTCGTGCAGCCTTCCAGGTAACATGAGCCGTCGTCCATATTCGCGCCGTCGTCAAAGTTGTCCGCCGCAGGGTCTGTGCAACCGGGGTAGATGCAACTTGCGTCTTCCAACGTGGCCAATGGATCGTAGTTAGAAGCCTCCGAATCCGTGCAACCGCACGACACCTCGGTCACTGTTGACGTCATGTCTTCCGTGGTGAACGTAACCGACGGACGCACATCGGCCAATGAATTGCCTTGCTCAAAGAGCTGGAAATTCAGTGTTCCAGAAATCACCCCATCGGTCGTGAGTTGCATGATGAGCATCGTATTGTCCGCTGCCGCTTGACCGTTGGTCAAGTTGTTCGTGACAAACCAAGCGCCGCCTGTCTCGTCGTTCATATCAATCGACGTACCACCCTGGAATCCGAGAATCCAGTTCTGATCAGGGCTTACAATGGATTGCACTGCACCCTCTCCGGCCGCAGCCGATGGCGTTTGGTCCAATCCAATGGTCACCCACGAATCAAAGGCAAGTTCCGGCGCAAGTCCGAACAAGATCGGGTTGATGCCCGTACCCAAATCCGCACCCAATTCGTCGTGATAGAACGACGTGGTCGTGGTGATGTTTAAAGGATGCACTGAATTGCCCCAAACTGAGGACAATTGATCCGCAGGATCGGCGCCTGTCACGTAGAAGCGGTAGGTGCTCTGGCCGGCCAACACGCCTTCCGTGTGGTACGCAACTTTCACAACTTGAAGGCCATAGCCAGTGGAATCGCTGGCGAACAGGACCGTGTCCTGGCCGGTCGACACATCGGGCTGGGCACAAGAACACCACTCGCACGAGCCGTCGTCATCGGTCGCAGTGGAGCTGAAGTTGCAAGCGTCGGCATTCTGGCAGCCGCCCACTTCTTCCTCATCGCAGATGCCATCGCCGTCGTTATCGCTCAAGCAGGCGCCCACGCATGTCACGTAGTCGATGCCAAAGAGGTCCACAGGGTACAAGCAGTTCTGGCCGTCGACATTGGCCGAAGCATCAAAGTTGCAGGCCGCAGCATCCATACAGCCAGCAAGCACCGGGATGGCACACGAGCCGTCGTCTACGTTGGCCGCAGCGTCGTACTCGAGGAAGTTGGCATCGGTGCAGCCCTCCACAATCAAAGTCAGGCACGAGCCGTCGTCAAGGTTGGCGTCGGCGTTGAATTCGAGGTAAATCGGATCCATGCAGCCGGGCACGATTAAGGTCAAACACGAGCCGTCATTGATGTTCGCCGCCGGGTTGTATTCCATATAGTTCGCGTCCGTGCAGCCCTCAACCGCATACGTAGCGCAGCTGCCGTCGTCCACGTTTGCTGTGGGGTCGTACTCCGTGTAATTGGAATCCATACAACCCAATACAGCCAATGTCAGGCACGAGCCGTCATCGGTATTGGCCGAAGGCAAGAACTCGAGATAGGCCGCGTCGGTGCAGCCGGGAATCGCGAGAGTGGCACACGTTCCGTTGTCCACGTTCACCGCGGGGTTGTACTCGAGGTAGTCAGGGTCCATGCAACCCAGCACCACAGGTGTGGAACATGAGCCATCATCCGTGTTCGCAGAGGCAGAAAACTCCAGGTAGCCTGGGTCCATGCAGCCTTCCACCACCGGTGTCACACACGTGCCGTCGTCGGTGTTGGCCGCAGCGTCAAATTCCGTGAAATTCGGGTCAATGCAACCCCACACCACAGCCGTGGCGCACGAGCCGTCGTCAACGTTCGCTGAAGGGTTGAATTCTGTAAAGGCGGGATTCATGCAGCCCTCCACAATCAAGGTTTGGCATGAGCCGTCATCGTAGTCCGCTGAAGCAGCGTACTCCATATAGTCTTCGTCCGTGCAACCGGGGGTCACCGGCGTCGAGCAGGATCCGTCATCCACGTTCGCAGCAGCGTTGTATTCTGTGAACATTTCGTCAATACAGCCTTCCACAATCAAAGTCAGGCAGGAGCCATCGTCCAAGTTGGCCTCCGCGTCATACTCCATGTACAACACGTCCGTACAGCCCTCCACAATCAAGGTCAAGCAGGAACCGTCGTAGGTGTTCGCCTCGGGGTTGTACTCAAGGAACAAGTCGCTGTTGCAACCCAGCACCACAAGCGTGGCACAAGAGCCGTCATCCACGTTCGCCGCAGCGTCGTACTCGACAAAGTCCGCGTCGGTGCAGCCCTCCACAATCAAGGTGGCACAAGAGCCGTCGTCCACATTGGCCGAAGGCATGAACTCCAAGTAGAGCGCGTCCATGCAGCCCTCAACAATCAAGGTCTGGCAAGAGCCGTCGTCCGTGTTTGAAGAAGCGTCGTACTCGAGGTAATCCGCGTCGGTGCAGCCCTCCACAAT
>JAQWTJ010000018.1 GCA_029242765.1 Flavobacteriales bacterium
TACAAGAATTCACGCCCGGATTCAACATCCAACCTTTCAATGTGTGCTACCGCTTAACCGTGGGGTACAGCTCCCTATCATTCGTTACGGAATTCCCCGTCCTGCCGATTTTCAAAAGGACCAATACGCCCGAAATTTACGCGCCCTCTTTTGGGCTGATGCTGCATATTTAATCAGCTGCAGTGCTTCAATTGAAGCTTCAGTTGCAAATCTGCCCGAACTCGGTCAACAGTTGCAACAGGTCATTGGTGCCGACCACTCCATCGGGAACAATGTCGGCGAGACAACTCGGGTCCGACGCAAACACACAGTTCCCATTGTCAACCTCAGCAAGAGCCGAATAGTTGATAGCACTAGGATACACACATCCACAAACCGCAGGGTGATCGGCAATGCTAACGTTCACTGTGGCCGTGGCACCAGCAAAGTCGGTGACCATGAATTGGTATTCGCCTGCTGGTAGAGCACCTAAGTTGAGATTCGTGTTGATTTGATAAGGAGCTGATCCACCGGTGGGCTCAAGAACCACCATGCCTGTCGAGCTGCCTGCGCAACGCGTGTTGTAGACCCCCGTGGCCTCAAGAGCTAGGTCCTGGGCCTTTATAGAAGTGGAGGCCATCAGCACGAGAATAAGTGAGAGAAGGGAATTGAATTTAACCATGGTGAGGCGTGTGATGTGAGATCCGTGTTAAAACTACTTCGAATGCTCAAGGCGTTGGCAAACGACTATGAATTGGGCATTGAATCTGTCTAAAATACGCCTAAACGAGTGATTTACAAGACGTATTCCAATATATATGAGCCGTAAGTATATATGTTCAGTAGAAATGAAGAGACTGATTGAAGTGCACTAAAACCCGTCACCTTGTGCCATCTTTGCAGCTCATAATGAAAAATCCGCACCCCCCTGTGGAACGCCACATCGAGACCTTTAAGGCTGATCTCGAGGCCCCACTTCACGCCCTTGTCCGCTCATATCTCCGACTTTCGAGCACCACCAAGTCCCGCAACTTGATCAAAGGCGGCGCCGTTCGCGTGGACGGTCACGTGCTAAAAAACCCGTCCGATGTGATCCCTGAGGGAACCGAAGTGAGCGTCGATACCGGCGCCCGCACTGAAAAAGGTGATGACACGCGAGAGGCTAGCGTTCGCAAGGGCGCGGAGAATTTCCCTTTCGACATTTTATACGAAGACCCGGACATGTTCTGCTACCTCAAGCCCGCCGGCTGGGTTTCGGCCTCGCCCAATCCCAGGGTGGACACGACTTTCACGCGGGCAAAAGACTATTTGCTTGCACAAGACAGCATCAACGGCCGCCCGGCCCGAGACGTGCACTTTGTCAATTTAATCGAGAAAGAAATCTCAGGAATTGGCGTGGTAGTGCGCGACATGAATTTGCGCAAACGACTGCAAGAGAATTGGTCTCGATTCAATGCGGGCTCCTATGTTCTGGTGCAGGGGAATCCTGAACCCGACGGTGAATTTTCAGAGCGCCGCGAGAGTGACCGCCGCGACAACGGGCGCCGAGATTTCGGCGACAAGAAGGGCGGAGACCGTGATCGACGAAGCTTCGACCACCGCGATGACCGGGGCGATGAGCGTGGCGATGAGCGTGGCGAGGGCCGAGGCGGAGAACGCCGTGCCGCATTGCGCAAATTCCCGTACCGCACCATGCGCTCAGGTTCGGGCTACGTATTGCTCAAGGTCAACTGCGCTTTGGAGGATGTTCGCAACATCTTGCCGGGCCTCCGGTCAATGGGCTGCTTGGTCATCGGACTTGGCGACAACGCTCCCAACCCGATCGGCCGGAAGGGACTGCATAGCTTTTCGCTCGAACTCGAGGACGAAGTGATGGACGCGCGCTGGGAAATCAAAACCCGCGTGCCAAAAGAATTTTTGACGCTCGTTCGATGATTGGCTTCTTCACCGCGAAGAATTGACCTAACAAAGAAGCGCCCCGGACGTTTCCAGAGCGCTTCACCTTAACCAAAATAGAAGCCCAATCAAATGGGACTTCTGAACCAAAATCTCGCTGCTTACAGCGTGGCCCGACTATTTACAAGTCACGTGCCAAACTCAAATACCTGGACAGAAAATCCACAAACCACTTCACAAAATGTCTAAAGAAGTCGTCATTGTTTCAGCCCAACGAACCCCTATGGGCAGTTTCCTCGGATCGCTCTCGAAGGTGCCCGCCACCCGCCTAGGCTCCATAGCCATTGCAGCCGCTATCAAAGAGGCTGGGATTTCTGCCGACCAAGTCGGCGAAGTTTTCATGGGCAATGTGCTCCAAGCCGGTCTCGGACAATCCCCCGCTCGCCAAGCGGCCATGGAAGCCGGTGTGCCGGACACGGCGCCTTGCACCACCGTCAACAAAGTTTGCGCATCGGGCATGAAGGCCATTGCCTTCGGCGTGCAGGCCATCGCCCTTGGAGAGCAAGACGTCGTCGTTGCTGGCGGCATGGAGAATATGAGTCAAGTGCCGTTTTACCATCAGGGGCGAAGCGGCCAGAAGCTCGGAGACATTTCCTTGAAAGATGGACTTCTACTCGACGGCTTGACCGACGTATACAACAACCAACACATGGGCGTGTGTGCAGAATTTTGTGCTAGCGAAAAGGGCTTTTCACGAGAAGAGCAGGACGCATTTGCTATAGAAAGCTATAAGCGCTCAGCCGCGGCTTGGGATGCCGGTCGATTTGACGACGAGGTCTGCCCGGTTGAAATTCCACAGCGCCGTGGAGATGCTGTAATAGTCAGCAAAGACGAGGAATACAGCAACGTAAACTATGAGAAGATACCCAAATTGCGCACCGTGTTCAAAAAGGACGGCACGGTAACCGCGGCCAACGCTTCAGCGATCAACGACGGCGCAAGTGCTGTGGTGCTGATGTCTGCAGAAAAAGCGGCAGATTTGGGGGTCACGCCCTTGGCTCGCGTGCGTTCCGCAGCTGATGCTGCGCATGATCCTTTATGGTTCACCATCGCGCCGTCAAAAGCGCTGCCATTGGCCTTGGATCGCGCTGGTCTTTCCAAAGATGACGTGGACTTGTGGGAGTTGAACGAAGCCTTTTCCGTGGTTGGACTTGCAAACAATGCCCTGCTGGAATTGGATGCTTCAAAGGTCAATGTGAACGGCGGTGCCGTTGCCCTGGGCCATCCGCTGGGAAGTTCTGGGTCTCGCATCATTGTGACGCTCATCCACGCATTAAAACAGCGCGACCTTCGGATCGGTGCCGCAGGTATTTGCAACGGTGGAGGCGGTGCTTCTGCTATGGTCATTGAGCGCCTGTGACCTATATCGCCTCAGCTCCACTTGTCCCCGTACGCGCGTCAGCTGACGACCGCGCCGAACAAGTCACGCAGTTCCTTTTCGGCGAGTGTGTCGAAGTGTTGGAGCAGGGGCAGGGGGACTGGGCCCTGGCCCGTAGCCAGCACGACCACTACCAAGGTTGGCTGGACCAGCGTATGCTTGAGGAGATTGAACATTGGTGCGAGAAAGACTTGCACACCTCCGATGGAGGCGTCCAAATGTTGACCAACCCGCTCACCCGAATCAACATCAATGGTCGAGGAGCGCTATGGCTTCCGGCGGGGTCCATCGTCCCCTCGTCACTGAATGAGCTCAGCAAACAAGCGGTGTGTAGCGACGACCTGCGCGATGTGGCAGATCTGGCAAAATCGTTCTTGGGGGCTCCGTATTTGTGGGGCGGCCGGTCGGTTTTAGGTGTCGACTGCAGCGGACTGGTGCAACTCTGCGCCCTGTTGACTGGGCACGCCTTGCCTCGCGACGCATCTGAACAATCCCAGCACGGGCAATCCGTGGGCTTCAGTGCGCTGCAAAACGGCGATGCCGTGTTCTTTCACAAGGCCAACTCTACAGCAATCAGCCATGTGGGCTGGGCCTTTCACGAACAGTCCAAGTTGAAAGTCATTCACGCTTCAGGAGAGGTGCGAATCGATGCGCTCACAGAAAATGGCATCGTTCGCGATGGACTGTTGACCCATGAATTCAACTGCGCCAAGCGGTACAGCAACAACTTAAGCCGGCTGCAGCTCAGGTCGGAATAAGCGCTGTTCGGCTGCCATTTGTCGCAATTTGGGGCTGCAGCGATAACGGTCTTCGCCGTACAATGCGTGCAAGGCATCCAACTTCTTCACGCAGCGTTCAATGCCCACCCGGTCGGCCCACGCGAGCAAGCCATCAGGATAGTTGACGCCCCCTTGCATTGCGCGGTCAATCGCAGCTGCGTCGGCCACATTCCAAAAAAGGGCATCCGCCGCTTCATTGATTAGCATCACCAAGATGCGCCACAAGATGTCTTGGCCCAATTCTTTGTCTTGACGTGGGATCAATTCGGTCGCGTTCTCACTGTGATCATACCAACCGCGGCCCGATTTACGCCCGAGGTATCCGGCGTCCACATTGCGCTTTTGGCTGAATGAAGGCTTGTAACGCTGGTCGTTGTGAAAGGCCGCCCACACCGTTTCCGTTACTGCGTAATTGATATCGTTACCGATCAGGTCCATCAGCTCAAACGGCCCCATACGGAACCCCCCAAGGCTCTTCATCGCCCAGTCAATCGTGGCCACATCCGCCACACCTTCCTCAAGCAGGCGTATCGCCTCGCCGTAGAATGGTCGCGCGACGCGGTTGACGATGAAGCCCGGCGTGTCGCCAGCCAACGCCGGATCCTTCCCCCAGGCCGCCATCAGATCAAAAGCCGCTGTCGGCAAGTCATCGGCCGATTGCAATGCCGGCACAACTTCCACCAATGGCATGAGCGGTGCGGGGTTGAAAAAGTGAAGGCCGATAAAACGGTCGGGGTGCTTGCAGGTTGCAGCCAATGCGGTAACAGAGAGCGACGAGGTGTTGGTGGCCAGCCAGCATTTTTCAGACACAACGCCCTCTAATTCATTGAATATGCTGCAATAATACGCACCTAAATTTTTAAATTAATTAAATGCCATGAAAAATATATGAGTTATAAAAATGATATGATATG
>JAQWTJ010000026.1 GCA_029242765.1 Flavobacteriales bacterium
TGTTTCCAGCAGGGACTAGACTATACCTTAAGCCTTCATTGGGGTTGTGACTCCCCTCAGACCGATAACCGTTTCTTCTAAATTCTTCTTCTAAATAAACAATGGACAGACGTAAACTAACTTTTTTCCTTGGGTACAATACAAATCCTGGAGAGGAGATTGCTGCTGGGCAGATATTTGCAACGTATGGTTGTACAGACCCTCTAGCCACAAATTTCAATCCAAATGCAATGGATGACGATGGCACATGTGAGTATCCATTGGATTGTGGTGAGGATGTGGCCCTCTCTGTACACTTGCATGATTCGTACGGTGATGGATGGAATGAGAACTATTTGGAAATTGCAAACCAAAATGGAGATCTCCAGCAAAGCATCACTTTAAATGATGGTTCAGAAGGTGTTGTTGAGTTTTGTTTAGCGGAGGGTTGCTATACATATTCTGTGGGCGGAGGGAGTTATCTGAGTGAAATATCTTGGGACTTGTATCTAGATACAATGCTAGTGGTTAGTGGAGAAGGTGGAGATTCTGGAATTTTCTCCCTCAATGCGGATTGCAGTTCGATGTATGGGTGTACAGATGAATTGGCTTTCAATTACAACCCTGATGCGATTGTAGATGATGGCTCCTGTTATTACCCAGTTCTAGGGTGTATGGATGAATTGGCATTGAATTATGATCCTGATGCAGAGGAAGATGATGGGTCTTGTTACTATGAAGACGATATTCTAGGATGTACGGATGAAGTGGCATTGAATTATGATGTGAATGCCACGTACGATGATGGATCTTGTGCGTATCCTTCCTTGTCATTAGATCCTGTTTCGACCGAGTTGTGTTTGGGTGAATCCGTTTTAATTTCTTGGACGGGAGGAAATCCAAGTGTTTCTATAAATATTGGTCTTATCGATGTGAATACGAATACAAGCACCGGTTCCATTGATATTGTCGACAATACGGGGGAGTACTTATGGGTGATAGAAGATGTGATAGTAGGAGGGGTCTACAAATTCTATATTCAAGATCATCCGTGGCCTCCGACTTCGTGGTCTTACGGGAGTGATTTTACAGTTTTGGACGATTGCACTCCTGTCGTTAGCGGGTGCACCGATTCATCGGCGCTTAATTACGATGCTGAGGCAACAGTGGATGACGGTTCTTGCTTATTCCTTGCAACGCTTTCTGTCGATATGTCTGAAGTGGCGGTTTCTGCTTCAGGTGTCCATATTGCGGGTGATTTCCAAGGCTGGGACCCTGCAGCAACAGAAGCAGCAGTAGTTGCAGGAGACGGCTGTGGCGGCGTGTACGCGTATCAAATCGCGTTGGTAAATGGAACGCACGAGTTCAAGTTCATCAATGGAGTGGCTTGGGGCGATGATGAGTATGTGAACGGTTCTTGTAGCAACGGCAGCGGCAACCGTTCGATTACGGTCGCTGGCGCAGCGGCTGATAATGGAACCCCTTGTTTCGCCTCTTGTGATGCTTGCAGCAATCCACTTGTTATTTTAGGTTGCACCTATGACGTGGCCTCCAACTACGATCCATGTGCCAATGACGACGACGGCTCGTGTGCCGAATTCGAGTCAGACTGCCAGGGTGACATTGATGGTGACGGCCTCATCAGTGTCAGTGACTTGCTTTACATCCTCAGTGTGTTTGGATCCAACTGCCAGTAATTTGTGAAACGGTCTTTGGCCCAAGGTGCGGAATTCATCGATTGATTTGTGAATCCACCACAACTATCCACAAATTCAGAATTTTCAAATCGGCTTTTGCTATTTTCGCCCGACTTTGAAAAACATCTTCGACTTCTCTCACTTTCGTGGTGACTTGTTTGGTGGATTGACTGCTGGTATTGTAGCCTTGCCGTTAGCCTTGGCATTTGGAGAGCAAAGTGGACTGGGCGCATCAGCAGGACTCTACGGCGCAGCATTTATTGCTTTGTTGGCGGCCCTTTTCGGGGGTACGAATACGCAGATTTCTGGGCCAACGGCTCCTATGACGGTGCTAAGTGCGACCATCGTTAGCAGTGTATTGCTTCACAACGAAGGCAGTCTGCAAAACGCACTTCCCATTATTTTGGGTGTATTCGCACTTTCAGGTTTATTCCAAATTGCCCTTGGCGCAATGAAAATTGGGAGCTACATCCGCTATGTTCCACGAACAGTTGTAAGCGGATTCATGACCGGCATTGGTGTCATTATTCTGATTACGCAAATCTTACCTGCCGTAGGCTACATTCCCTCTGAGGACGAAGTCCAAATCGCCAACCATTTGGATGCTGCCGAGCACATCCTCGTCGAGGATGCTTTCCACTCAGCACATGAAAGCTGGTTAGAACATACACCCGGAGATTTGACGGGCCATCAGCTCGACATCCACCATCACCTCAACTTCACCGACGAGGACGTGGTACTTGAGGCCCAGGGTATTATTCAAAGTGAAAGTAAAGGAGTTATAGGTGCCATAAGATTTATCCCAGGTGCCTTGATGTCCATTAATTGGATCGAGCTAATTCTAGCTCTTTCCACCATTATTATCATATACGGATTTAAGCGTATAACAACCGTTGTCCCCTCGACCCTGGTGGCTCTCATCGCTGTCACCCTCGTGGCTTACTTTGGCGACTTTATATACCGGCCCATCACGGCTATAGCCACAGGATTTCCTGCCTTCCAAACAGGAATTTTCAGCATATCAAACCTCGTAAATATGGGGCCCTATGTCGGGGCAGCACTGGTGCTTTCACTTCTTGGAACCATCGACTCCTTGTTGACAAGCGTAGTAGCTGACAACCTCACACGTACTCGTCATAAGCCCAATCAGGAGCTCATTGGGCAGGGCATTGGCAACGCCGTGGCTGGCTTCTTTGGCGGTCTACCCGGTGCGGGTGCTACCATCCGTACAGTGGTTAACATCCAAGCTGGTGGCCGCACTCGATTAAGTGGTGTAGTAGCAGGCGCCATCCTGTTTTTAATTATTGTCACCTTAGCCCCACTAGCCTCCATCATCCCTCAATCGGTATTGGCCGGTATTCTTTTTACAGTTGGCATTGGCGTGATGGATTACAAGGGGCTTCGCGAATTGCGTCATATGCCTTGGTCTGATCGCATCGTCTTAATCACCGTGCTTGTCTTGACGGTCACTTGGCAGCTTGTCTACGCTGTGGCCTTGGGTCTAATCATTGCTTCATTTCAATTTATGAGGTATATGGGCGAACACACCACAAGACGTTTTAGTGTTGATATGAACCAGGACATCGAAGGAGGTGTTTCAGCGGCCACCAAGGTGCTATATGGGCCACTCTTTTTTGGTAACGCTTCTGCTTTGGCCGATTTGCGCGAAACCATTCCCCAAAGTGTCAAACAATTAAACATTGATATGAGACGCGTTCACTTTGTAGACCAAAGTGGACTCTCGGCCATAGAGGACACCTTAATTGACTTAACTGGTCAAGGTGTTGAGGTTACTTTTGTCGGCCTTTTGGATCAACCCCGCCTTCGCTTGGAATCGAGTATAGCATTGCAATCGATTGGTGTAATTATTGAAGAAGCTAAAGGGGGGGAATTCATCGATTGACCTACCTTCCAGCCATGCGATTCCATTACGTCTTGACCCTGGCAGTGCTGCCCCTATTCATCATCGCTTCCTGCGGCGAAGCGCCCCAAGGAGACGCCCTCCAAGAAGGACACGGCCACGATGCGGAGCAGGCTGCGGCCGCTGCGACCGACTACCACGTCACGGGCAACTGCGCCTTGGAATTCACCGCGGCCGATAGCGCCCGCCGGGCGGCGAAGTTCGCCGAGCCCGGCGTCCAGCTGCTGCAGCTATCAAACGGCTACAAAGTCTTCACGCAGACGGTGGGGGAGAGCTCCGACGTGAAAATCCTGACTCTCCACGGTGGCCCGGCTTGCACGCACGAGTACATGAAAGCTCTTTCCAATGTGCTGCCCGAAGCGCAGGGCTACGAGGTCATCCTGTACGACCAGCTCGGCAGCTATTACAGTGATCAGCCTGTAGAGGACATTTGGAACATCGACCGCTGGTGCGAGGAGGTCGAGGAGGTGCGAAAGCAGCTCGGCCTCAATGCCGACAACTTCTATCTGCTGGGCAACAGTTGGGGCGGCATCCTGGGCATGGAGTACGCCTTGCGCTATCAGAACAACCTCAAGGGACTCATCGTTTGCAATATGGTGACGAGCATCCCGGAATACGCCACCTACAATGAGGAGGTCCTTCGTCCGCAGATGGACCAGGCCATCCTCGACAGCCTCGAAGGCTTCGAGGCTTCGGGTGACATCCAGAACCCGGTTTTCCTGCAGCTCGTGCAGGATCACTTTTACAACAAGCACCTCTGCCGCCTGGAAGAGTGGCCGGAGGACATCACGGGCTCCTTCGAGCGGCTCAATTACATGTTGTACGACCTCATGCAGGGCCCCAGCGAGTTTCGCGTAGGCGGTCGCTTGATCGACTGGGACATCACGGACCAGCTAGGCGATATCACGGTTCCCACGCTGATGGTGGGCGCTGAGCACGACACCATGGACCCGGACAAGATGGCTCAGCAGGCCACATTGGTGGCCAACGGCCGTTCACTGCATTGCGCCAACGGCTCCCACCTCTGCATGTGGGACGACCAGGAGGTCTTTATGAGGGGGGTCACCGGTTTCATCGAGGACGTTGAGGCTGGCCGGCCGATGCGTTGAAGGCTGGTGACTGATTAATAGGAGATTAGAATGATGAACGGCTCGCCCGCGCTAGCGGGCCTTTTCTCCTGGTAATTCGACTTTAAGGCCAACTCTTCCATTAGAAATGAGTATTTTGAGAGAGCTAAGTTGTCTTTTTGATGAGATTCGTCGGTTTCAAGCTGGGTTCTAAGGGAATCCGAGGGAGTTTTCTTACTGCAGTTCTTCTGTTGTTAGGAAGCCCTTGTATTGGACAATGGGAGCAATCGGTTTCAGGCGGCATCGGAACGAACCAATCGATGGATTTCGTCGCGAGCGTGAGTCCAGTGACTGGACAATTCAGCTGCGAGGTGCCGGTTGCCCTGATTCCAGGAATTCGAGGGGAAGGCTATGTTTTGTCGTTGAGCTATGCGGGACCTTCACCGGATGCACCGGCCTCTTGGGTAGGATATGGGTGGAATTTAGGATCTGGCATGATCGAACGGCAACAAAATGGATTGCCTGATGATGCGGATGGATTGCAAGTCATCAATATCTCCAAAAAGCCAGATTACACGAGACTGACGGGACGAATTACTGCAGGTGGAGAGATTCTATCTGGTTTGAATGGTGGTATTGGAATGGGGCATATGTGGGATAGTGAACGCGGAATCCTTCCATCCGTTTCACTTTCCTTGAGTGCTGGAGGGGCTTCAATAAGTTATATGCGAGAAGCGGGAGAAGGAATTTTCTCGTGGGGCTACAATCCAGTGGAGACCTTTATGTATGCCAAATCCCTGAAGTCAAAGTCCGGAAGCAATTCAGACGATGCGTCGGACGGAGGGGGCGAGGCCAGTAGGGAAGTTGTG
>JAQWTJ010000035.1 GCA_029242765.1 Flavobacteriales bacterium
TTGATGGGCAAGCCCCGGGGGGGCAACTACCACTGGATCGATAACCACGTCGTGCGGGCCACGCGATACACCGGTACGTTCACGGATTTGGTTGCGTCGACCCAAACGATTGAGGTCTTCAAGGACAAGTGAGACCCGAGGCAGGCGCTGCGATTTAACGCGAGGTGAGGAAGCGCTGCAGAATAAGTGCAGCGGCAACGCGGTCGAGGGCTCCTTTTTGTTGGCGTTTCTTTTTTTTCATTCCGCTTTGCACTAAAGCCGTAGCGGCTTCACTGCTGGTGTAGTCTTCGTCGACCTCGTGCAGCGGAATGTCGGGGTAGCGCCCGTGCAAGCTGCGCCCAAATTTTGCTATGTCCTCAGAGCTATCGGCTGAGGTTTGAGAAAGCAGGCCAGGCACACCCAAGACAAAACCAGCCGTCGCCTCCGCTGCCGTGAGTCGAGCGATTTCATCCCACAATTCGTCGGGCGCAAAGGTGCCGTGGGGCGAGGCGATGATGGCGTCCGGGTCGGTGATGGCGATGCCGGTTCTGCGGCGGCCGAAGTCAAAGGCGATAAAGCGTGGCACGGCGGCAAGATACCGAGCGGGGGAGCGCCTTCAACGTGCTACCTTGCGCATATGGAAGAAGGAGTAATGAGCGCCTTGCAGTCGACCGTGGAGCGGGCTTGGGATAACCGAGAAATGCTTGCAGACGATGCAGTTTGTGAGGCGATCGAATCGGTGGTTGGGGCTTTGGACCGGGGCGAGTTGCGCTGTGCGCAGCCCGATGGTCGGGGCGATTGGCAGGTGAACGAGTGGGTGAAAAAGGCGGTTATCATGTACTTCCCGATTCGTAAAATGGAGGCCTTTGAAGTGGGGCCGCTGGCTTTCCACGACAAGATTCCCCTCAAACGTGATTATGCCGATTCTGGGGTGCGCGTCGTGCCGCACGCGATTGCTCGGTACGGTGCATTTCTAGGTCGAGGCGTGGTGATGATGCCCAGTTATGTGAACATTGGAGCATGGGTCGGAGAGCGAACGATGGTGGACACTTGGGCGACCGTTGGTTCGTGCGCTCAAATTGGTAGCGATGTGCATTTGAGCGGGGGTGTTGGGATTGGGGGGGTGCTCGAGCCCCTGCAAGCCTCGCCGGTGATTATTGAAGACGGGGCGTTCATCGGTTCGCGCGCCATTGTGGTGGAAGGGGTGCGTGTGCGTAAGGAGGCGGTGTTGGGTGCGGGCGTGGTGCTGACGGCCAGTACGGTCATCATCGACGTGACGGGAGAGGAGCCTGTGGAGATGCGCGGCGAAGTGCCTGAGCGGGCGGTTGTGATACCAGGGACGCGGCCCAAAACTTTTGCTGCTGGCCAGTACGGGGTGCCGTGTGCATTGATTATCGGCCGCCGCAAGGCGAGCACCGATCGGAAGACCTCTTTGAATGACGCGTTAAGAACCCACGGAGTTGCAGTTTGAGCGCGCACGAATATTGGTGGTTCAGCCGGCATTTTTAGGAGATGCGGTGCTGGCGACCTCCTTGCTGGAGAGTATAAAGAGGCGGTGGCCCAGTGCGCTTCTTTCGGTGCTGGTGCGCGAGGAGGCGGCCCCGCTTTTTGACGGGCATCCGTTTTTGGAGCGGGTCTGGTCGTGGGACCGCAAAAGTGGAGGAGTGCTTGGCAAGTACGGGCGTCTTTTGAAGCTCGTTCGTGCGGTGCGAAAGTCGCGTTACGACGTGGTAATCAATGTGCATCGCCACGGCAGTTCAGCGCTGTTGACCCTGTGCAGTGGGGCCACGACCGTGGGTTTTACCGCCAGCCCTGCGGGGCGCTTGTGGAGCCATCGAATTCAACATGTTTGGGGCGATGGGACACATGAGATCGAGCGCAACGCGGCCTTGCTGGCTCCGTTGGACTGCACGACTGCTCCGTGCCGACCGAAGTTGTATCCGCCGAGTATGGCCCCCTCGACGGCGGGCTCCATCGTGCTGGCTCCGGCCTCAGTTTGGCGCACCAAGATGTGGCCGTTAGAGAAGTGGGCGGCTCTGGCCGTGGAGTTGGCCGATTTGTGGCCAGAACGCGAGCTGATCTGGGTGGGCGGTCCGAGCGATCGAGCGCTGCTGGAGCACATTGCAAACGAGCTGTGCGCAAAGAGCGGTGCTTTGCGATCCTTGGACTCCTTAAATATGCGTGTTGTGGCCGGTGAGTACAGCTTGCTCGAAACTGCGGGGGTGATGGCGGTTGCCGCATTGGTCATCAGCGGAGACAGCGCACCGCTTCATCTGGCATCGGGTGTCAACGCCCGTGCTTTGGGCGTTTTTTGTTCGACCACTGAGGCTTTTGGCTTCGGCCCTACCTCGGATTTCAGTGCGGTGGTGGAAGTGAAGCCCGAGGAGCTGGTTTGCAAGCCCTGTGGAATGCATGGACGCAAAGCGTGCCCGCTTCGGCATTTTAAATGCGGCGAGCAATTGGAGGTGGATAGGGTGCTTGTGGCGGCTCAGCAGTTGCTGGCCAATTGAAGCGGACCGTCCGCATCGGCGCCTCCGAGCAAACGAAGCTTGCACGCGACTCCAGTGAAGGAGTAGAACCCTTTCACCGTCTGCATTGAGCCTGCTTCGGCATCTATTCGGCGGAATGAAACGACCAATCCCATCAGTTTTCCGTTGAGGAAATCCATGTTTTCGTATCGAAATGCGATGCCGATTTCGGCCAATTCAGCTTGCAAAACGCCCAAGTCAGATCGGCTGAATGATGCATCAATGGTGGCCAAGGGCTCGATTGGAGCTTCTGATTCTGATTGGGCATGCGCATTGGCATGGGGTAAAATGCAGAGAGTCAAAGCGATGAGTGAGAGTCGGAACATCTTCATGGCGAAAGGGTGTGAATGGTAAACGCAAAGTAACCCAAGCGGTTGCGTCAACCAAAATTCGAGGTGTACACGTTGTGGAAAAACACCTGCTGTTAAAACATGTATGATGGGGTCGGTCAGAATTATCTTCGAGCCTCATTCAGTAACAACCATGCAATTTATCGTTTCCAGCACTGCTTTGCTTCGCCAGCTTCAGGCCATTAGTGGTGTGCTTAACAGCAGCAATACGCTCCCCATTTTGGATAATTTCTTGTTCGATTTGAGTCCAGGAAAGGCTGCTATTTCAGCGAGCGATATCGAAACGACCATGACCACCGTGATGGACGTGACAACAGAGGAGACAGGCGCTGTGGCGATTCCAGCAAAGATGCTTCTGGATATCCTCAAGACTTTTGAAGAGTTGCCATTGACTTTCAAAATTGACCCAAAGACTTGTGCTGTAGAGCTCACCTCTGAGGCTGGCAAGTACAAGCTCGCTGGGGCGAATGCCGACGAATTCCCACGCACCCCGCAAATTGAAGATTCTGCCTTGGTGTCCTTGAAAGCTGATGTATTGGCTGATGCGGTGAGCCGCACGTTGTTTGCGGCGGGCAGCAGCGACTTGCGTCCTGTGATGAGCGGAATTTTGTTCGAGCTTCGTCAAGACCATCTGAGCTTTGTGGCCACCGATGCTCACCGCCTCGTTCGCTACGCTAGGACCGACGCGACAGCTGCTGAAAATGCGGAAATGATTGTGCCGAGGAAGCCGCTCAACTTGTTGAAGAACACCTTGAATTTCGCTGATGATGTTGAGGTGGCCTTCAATGATTCCAACGCCCACTTCAAATACGGTGAGATGGACGTGGTGTGCCGATTGATTGAGGGCAATTACCCAAATTACCGCGCGGTCATCCCCAAGGACAATCCGAATTGCATGACGATTGATCGCAAGGATTTCCTGCGCAGTATCCGACGCGTTTCAATTTTTGCAAACCGCACCACCCATCAAGTGCGCCTCGCACTTCAGGGCAGCGAACTGGTGATTTCAGCTGAAGATGCGGATTTCGCAAACGAGGCCAGCGAGCGCTTGACCTGCTCATACAAAGGCGAGGACATGGCCATCGGCTTCAACTCGCGATTTTTGATGGATATGCTCAATAATTTGGACACCGAGCAAGTGACCCTTGAGTTGAGTGCTCCGAGCAGTGCCGGGATCATTCGCCCAGCGGGCGGAGGAGAAGGGGAGGACATCCTCATGCTCGTGATGCCCGTGATGCTGAACGATTGATTCAGGACGGATTGTCTTCGCGTTCGCGTTGGGCCATGTATTCAGCCCAGTATTCTTCGAAGCGCTCGGCTTCAAAGGCGGCCTCTTGCTCGTCAATTTGCCATTGGTAGACGGGTCGAGCAGGACCTTTGTTTCGGTAGAGCCACGCTAGAGCGGTGCCGACTGCGGCACCGGCGAGGTGCCCCTCCCAACTCACGCCGTCTTTCACAGGCATGACGTACCACACGATGCCGCCGTATAGAAAGGCCACGACCAAAGAAACGCGAATGAGCATGGGGTGCTTACGAATGGGCCCCGACAAAAAGAGGAAGGAGGCCAAGCCGTACACCACGCCGCTGGCTCCGATGTGATTTCCCCCAGCTCCCGAGACCCATAGCAAGACGCCTCCTGCCAAATAGACCCACAAAAGCACAGCGCTGCCCAGCTGGCGGTAGAAGTAAAACAGCAGCGAGCCCAGGGTGAACCAAGCGATGGTGTTGCCCCACAAATGCTCGAAGTCGCCGTGCAAAAAGGGCATGCTCAAGATGCCGACCAGCCCTTCAAGCTGTTGGGGGCGATTGCCCCATTGCTTGAGTCCGAGGTTGAACTGGCTGTTAATGAAAAAGGCCCCCCACATCAATACGATGCCAATGGTCACACGGATCAAGGCGTTGTAAATCCGATCGCGGTCTTCGATTTCATTCACGTCATTCATAGTGCTGCAAAATAGGGGTTGTAAGCGATTCAGGTGCCTGAGAGATGGTTCACAACACAAATTGGAAAAGTGCACATGGTTGGTTCGCGGGCAGCAAGGCCGTCCTATAGTTTTGACTCCATGTCGATGACCAATCCTGAACGCAGCGCACTGATCGCCTTATTGGAAGACCCTTGTCAAGGTGTGTATGAGCACGTTTCAGGCGAGATCAACCGCATGGGACTCGCGGCTTTGCCCACTTTGCGGGCGGCACTCAGGGAGAGCGGCCACGGTCCGGTGTTCATTGAGCGCGCTGGGAAAATTGTGGAGCGCTTGGAGTCGCAGAACGTGTTCGCTCAAATGACCGACTGGGTTGGCGACGAGGATCACAAGTTGCTCGATGCTCTGGTGTGGGTCAGCTTGTACGCACGTCCGGAATTGAGCGAGCAAGCCATGCGTGCCGATATCGAGGAGGTGCGGCGCGACATTTGGCTTGAGATCAATGACGAATTGACGGCCTTGGAACTGGTGCGCGTGTTCAACCGCATTTTCTTTGAGCACCACGGTTTCTCAGGCCACCGCGGCGGCGCGGTGCGCCCGGCTTTTGCTATCCCGTCCCAAGTGGTGACCGCGCGCAAGGGCAATTCACTCGCCTTGGGTGCATTGTACTTGGCGATCGCCCAAGAGCTCAACCTCCCTATCCACGGGGTGAATCTCCCCAATCATTTCATACTTGCATATTGTGATGAAGCCCATGTGGCAATTGGCGTAGCACAGGGCAGCGTGGATGATAGCATTCCAGGCGATCCAATTTCTGAGGTGTTATTTTACATCAATCCTTTCAATACGGGCGGTGTAATCCACCCCGATGAGGTGGCCGAATTCCTATCGAATCTGGATTTGCCCGTGGCGACCCAGACCTGCGGCCCTTGCCCGATGGTTGATGTTGTGCGGCGCGTCATTTCCTTCCTCGGGTACGCCTTTGATCAGCAAGGTGACCAGGCTGCAGGGGAACGCATGCGCGATTTGCTCGAGCATGTCGAGAAGTGTTCAACCCCGCAGCACGCCGAGGGTGCGAAATAAAATCCTGACGTCCTTAACGAGGCTTTGCGTACGCACGTAGTTGCTTTGAACGGCAAGTTTTTTCGGTAAAATGACTTGCCTGTAGTGCGCTTCAGGGTCTGGATTCGAGGCCAATTCCTCTCCTTCGTTCTTGAAGGCCAATGCATCCGGCCCCGTTACCCCCGGCCTCACGGAGAGCACCTCTCGCCAAAGAGGCGCTAGCGAATGGGTGGGGTCGGTTTCTACAAATTCTAGGGCTTCGGGCCGGGGGCCCACCATGGACATTTGGCCTGCAAGTACGTTGAGCAGTTGAGGCAATTCGTCAAGCCGTCGCCGCCGCAGCACTTTACCGATGGGCGTGATGCGCGGGTCGTTCTCCCCGTGGGTGATGGCGCTCGCAGGTGCACCTTTCATTGTTCGGAACTTCAGAATTCCAAAAGCCTTCCCATGGCGGCCTGCTCGCTGCTGGCGGTAGAACACGGGCGTGCCATCGCTGAGAATCACTGCAACGCCAATCAGGAGAAACAAAGGCGAGAGCAGCAATAGCAGGGCGCCTGACGCTCCGATGTCGAGCAATCGCTTCACGGCTTGAGCTGTAGAAAAGCATACACCTCTTCCGCCACACGATCCACATCCTCGATGGACATTTGCGTGTGAAGCGGCAGGGAAATTTCGCGCGAAAAGGCCGCCATCGCCCGCGGGTAGTCCTCAGATTTGTAACCGAGCTGGCCGTACGCGCTTAGCAAGGGGAGGGGCTGGAAATGCACGTTCGAGGCGATCTCTTTCGAGCGTAGATGTTCAATCAGCTCATCGCGTCGATCGGCCATCTCTGCGGGAATGCGCAAGGGGTAGAGGTGGTCGGCGGAGCGAGCGTTGCTGGCCTCGCCCCGTTCGGGCAAGCTGGCGCCGTGCAAATTGGCGAGCTGTTGGTCGTAGCGGTCGGCTAAGGCAGCGCGCATGGCGAGGTGCTTGTCGTACTTGCCCAGTTGGACCCGGCCCATGGCTGCGTGAATGTCAGACAGGTTGCATTTGTAGCCAGGCGTGATGACGTCGTAGCGCCAGGCGCCGCTTTTGAATTTGGCGGCGGCGTCGCGATTCTGTCCGTGCAACCCAAGCGTTTTTAGCTCAGCTGCCACAGCGCGGTTGTCCATACCCGGCAAATTCAGCAGCAGGGCGCCGCCCTCTGCCGTCGTCAAGTTCTTCACTGCATGAAAAGAGAAGCCCGCCACATCGGCCCAGCTGCCCACGCGCCGCCCCTCTTGTTCGGCGCCCAAGGCGTGCGCCGCATCGGCCAGCCACAGTGGCCGCCCCAAGGCCTCCTGTGCGGGGGTTGCAGGACAAAAAAGGCTCCGTGTTTCAGGCGCATTCAGCCCTTCTGCCAGGGCCCTGCGGTCGACCGGGTGTCCCGCAAAGTCAACCGGAATTATCACTTTGGTGCGTGGCGTAATCGCGCGCTGTATCGTCGGCCAATCTGTATTGAACCCTGCGCCTGCACTGTCCACCATCACGGGCGTGGCCCCCAAGTGCACCACGATGTTTGCCGTTGCGCAGTACGTGTACGCCGGCACAATCACCTCGTCGCCTGGCCCCACGCCATACCAACGCAGCGCCAGTTCGGCCATGGCCGTCCAAGAGTTGCCACAAACGGCCGCCGCCCCGCCCGTGAACTCTTCGAGTTCGCGCTCAAAAGCCGCCACCTCTGGGCCAGTTGTAATCCAACCAGAGTGTAAAACGCGTGTTACGGCATCGACGACGTCTTGGTCGATCGGAGGGGGGGCAAAGGCGATAGCTCGGGGCATGGAATTGGCCTAAATTAGACGCGAAATGTGTCGATTGTGGCGCGTTTAGAATCGAAAAGTATGTGGATTGAACGAGACGACAAACTCCTACGGGAGTTCAAATTCAAGGATTTTCAGGAGGCTTTTACGTTTATGACGCGCTTGGCGTTTTTGGCGGAAGCGCAGGGGCACCATCCAGCGATTCACAACGAGTACAATTACGTTCGAATCGAGTTGACCACGCATGATCAAGGAAATGTCGTAACGCAACGCGACCGCCTGTTGGCGGCCGCTATTGATGAGTTGCTGAGCTGATCGTCCTTGGAAAATGTGCCCGTGGCCAAGCGCGCTGCGCTTGCCGCGATTAGTTTGCGCAAGGTCGGCCCACAATCACTGCTTTTTCACAGGACCGCTCGTCGCTGCAGGCGCAGCGGGTGCAGCTTTTGCTGGCGCGTTGGGATCGGGCGTGACTTGTGCTGAGATGGTGATGCGTGTCTGTTCAGGAACCGTGTTCGCATTGATCGTCACCGTTTTCGTCTGCTTGTTCTTCTTGTTCTTCGAATTGAACTTCACTTCGATTGTGCCGATTGCGCCTGGGGCGATGGGCTCCTTCGGGCACTTGGGCACCGTGCAGCCGCATGAACCTTTGCAGCGATCGATAATCAAGGGTTCGTCACCCGTGTTGGTGAATTCGAACATGTGGGTCACCACATCGCCTTCGTCGAGGGTTCCAAAATCCCAAGCATTCTCTTTAAAGCTGATGGTGGTCGTCGGTCCAGCCGGCACTGTTGCCTCGGCACGGGCAGGGTCGCTCTTGTCGGTGGCTTTTTTCTCAGTGGTTTGAGAAGCCTCCGCGGTAGTTTCAGTTGCAGCTTCGATGGCTGCGCCCTCTGAAGCGTTTCCAGCAGCATCGTCGTTGCAAGCGGATAGGGCCGTCAACGCGGCTAGAGCGGTGCCCATAATCAGGGCTGAAAAGAAGCGTGGATTGTGCATGTTGTAGGGTTCGAGTCTTTGATTCGAAGGTGCAAAGTTAATCTTCAAGGCCGTGTTCTCCATAGGTTCCGTCGCGAAGCACGTCGATGCCTCGGCGGTAGATCGGGTTGATGGGGTTGAGGACCTCGTAAAAGGCGGGTGAGTCAAACAGGCTTCGTGCCATCAAGGCTTTGAGTCTCAATACGATGGCCTCCTCAGATGTTGCCCAATCTTCTTCGATAAATGGCACGTCATCTTCTTCGCCCATGGCTATGAATCCATCGATGAATTCCTGCTCCAGCGTATAGTTTTGGATAAATGCAGCCCGTACAGGGTGGTCGCGTTCAAGTTTATTTCTCCGCTTGTCTACGTATTGGAGGACGTAGCGATTGAACAAGCCCTTGCGCAACATGTCCCGGAAATAGTCTGAATTCAAGGTCGTGTCAAGGGGGACAAACACATCGGGCAGAATGCCGCCGCCGCCGTACACCGTTCGCCCATTGATCAGGGTTGAGTAGCGCAAAGAGTCCGGCAAATCAAGCGAGTCCAATGAGGTCAATTCGCCCGACTCAAAGCGTTCGTACTTCTCACGGCGGTAGGCGTCGTGTCCTTCCTGGTAGGGCTTTTGAATGCACCGGCCCGAAGGCGTGAAATACTGCTGCACGGTGAGCCGCACGGCGCTGCCATCGGGCAAGCGCACGGGGCGTTGGACCAAGCCCTTTCCGAAGGATCGGCGTCCGACAATTAAGGCGCGATCCCAATCCTGCACGGCGCCTGACACAATCTCGCTAGCCGATGCACTCGAGCCGTCCACCAAGACGACCAAGCGCCCTTTTTCGAAGCGTCCCTTGCGCCCAGCGTTTCGATCCTCTCGTGGAAAGGCCCGCCCGTCGGTGTACACAATTAAGCGGTCGTCGGATAAAAACTCGTCGCCCATTGCGATTGCAGCCGACAGCATGCCGCCCCCGTTGCCCTGCAGATCGAGAATCAAATCCTGCATCCCCGCCTCGTTCAGTTTGTCAAGCGCCTCGTGCAGTTCATTCATCGTCTCCTTTGAAAAGCGGTTTACTTTGATGTAACCGGTCTCATTGTCAACCATGTAGGAAGCGTCGATTGAGAAAATGGGAATCTTGTCACGAATAATTTCAAAAGTGATCAGCTCTTTCTCACGGCCCCGCTTGATGCCCACATCCACTTGCGTTCCCTTCGGCCCCTTCAACAGGCGCATCACGTCTTTGTTCGTCACCCCGGTTCCCGCCACCACTTCGTCGTCGACCACCACAATACGGTCGCCCGCCATAATCCCCAGTCGTTCGCTTGGTCCGCCAGAAATGGTGGACACCACCATAATCGTGTCCTTCATAATATTGAAGCGGATGCCCACCCCCTCAAAGTTGCCGTTGAGCGGCTCGTCCGCCGCTTTCAGATCCTCTTCAGGAATGTAGACGGAGTGCGGGTCGAGCTCCTCAAGCATTCCCACGATTGCAGCTTCTACAAGCGCCTCGCTGTCCACTGAATCCACATACATGCGATTCATGTAGTACAGGAGCGTATTGAATTTTTCAGTTGTAGCCTTCGGATCAATGTCAAGTTTTCCGCCTTGAGCAGCGGCTTCAACAGGGCATATAAACTGCAGAAAAATCAGGATGTAAAGCGGCAGGAGGGCTCTGTTTTTCATACGTTTCATACGCTTGATGTGCAGCCGTCTAAGGTACGAGGTGTTTTACGTGTAGTAGACATTGGGGCCTATAGTTTTTGAAAAATTTGGAGTAGGCAATCCAAGCGAGTGGCCATCCTGATTTCGCTATTTGTGAATTGCATCAGGCTGCTTAGTGAGGCGTATCTTTGCGGCCGAAACTACGGCGGCTCTGCTGCGAAACCTATTTGAGACATGACCCAGAAGTTCCGATTCCCGACCTTGATTGCATCGTGCGCTTTGCTTGCTGCAGCCCAGCCGTTCCATAAAGCTCAGGCGCAGATGCAGGCCGAGCTGTTGCCCAGCGGGCTTGTGGAGCTGATGCCCGAAGTGCGCACCGTGGGGGAGCTGGACTTGGGGGCTTGCCGGCAAGAGGCGGCTGACATTGCGGAGCAAACCGGCCGGCTACTCGTCGGCAAGGTGGTGGACCACCAATTGGACTTTTTTGATGCAGCGAGCGTGTCTGTGGATCGCTCAGGAGCAAGCATGTATGCAGCGGCTTTTCGGGTGACTGCGGCCCAAAGTATTGCGGTTCACTTCAGCACGTTTCACTTGCCAGCGGGTGTGGAGTTGTGGTGCACTTCTGAGCTTTCGGCGGAGGCCCAGTCCAATCCTTGGACGGAAGGGCCCTACGACCGGCGTGAGAACAACGACCACGGGCGCTTTGCTACGGGCGACGCCCACGGTGAGGTGGTCGCCTTATGGTTGCGCGTCCCCCAAGGCACGGTGGGAGCAACCCACCTTAAAATTGAGGGCTTTTGCGCAGGATTTGTTCAGCCCAATGATCAGGCCGATACCTCCGACGTTACTGGCGCAAACGACCGAGGCGGCAGCATGCCTTGCGAGGTCGATGTGGCCTGCCCTGAAATTGCAGGGTGGGAGTGCCAACGCGACGGTGTGGTGCGCCTTTCAATCATTCAGGACGGCGGCAATTACTTGTGCTCAGGATCGATGGTGAACACGACAGCTCAAGATTGCCGCCAGTATTTGTTGACTGCTTTGCACTGCGCCGATGAGGTGACGGAGGACGAGTTCCCACTGCTCAAGGTGTATTTCAATTACGAACGCCCCGGATGCGCAGAGGGCAACGGCTTACTGAATCACAAGCGCACGGGTGTGATACGATTGGCTGACTCGGATGACAATACGCCGCAAGGCTTCAACGGCTCGGACTTCCTGTTGCTTGAAGTGGAAGACGAAATTTCTGCGACCTGGCCGGTGTTTTACAACGGTTGGAACGCGGTGAATCAGACGAGCGATTGGGGGACGGGCATCCACCACCCCTCGGGTGACGTGAAGAAAATCTCGACCTACGATTCGCATCTGACCAGCTCCAGCATCGGTGGATTCGGCACGCATTGGAGCGTGACTTGGGTGGAGACAGAGACGAACCACGGCGTGACGGAGGGAGGCAGCTCCGGCAGCCCAATTTTCAACCCGTCCGGCCGTATTGTCGGCACCCTTTCGGCGGGCTTTTCAGCGTGTAGTATCGGCGGTGCAGGCGGCGGAACGGGCCCGGACGAGCCCGACTTCTATGGCAAGATGTCCTACCATTGGGACGGAAACAACCCCAACCCGGCCGACGAAAAGCTCCACTTGTGGCTCGACCCCGACGGTACGGGCCTGGAAACTCTCGGTGGCGCCTACCCGAACCTCGAGCTCGAAATGCCCTGCGCCCCCACCGGCAACTGTGCCCCTTCGGGCCTCTTAGAAACGGAGGTCGCCCGTGATTTGCGTGTGATGCCCAACCCGGCCACCGACGTGCTCTTTATCCGCTTGCCCGGCGCGGCCTCGGCCGTATCTTCTGGTGTTTTGGTTCGCGTCTTCGACCCGGCAGGCCGCTTCATCTCCGAGCATCCAATGCCAGCCGGCCTTCTTCGCCTTGACACGTCCAACTGGCCGCGCGGCGTCCACTTCGTTTCACTGACCCTCACGGATGGTTCGGCGATTACTCGTCGTGTGGTTCTCCACTAAAGGCGGGCTTCTTTTCCAATCGATGAGAACTTAATTGAGCGCCCCCGCAGCCCGAGTGCGGGCAGCCGGACTCACTCGCACCTCGCATTCAGCGCGCCAAGGAAGTTCCTCAGGTATTGGTCCATACAAGGCCGATAGGAGCGATGATTGGGCTTGCGGAAAAAGGCACTCAGCTCGTGCTTGCTCAGCTGCTTGTTGCTTGAGTTGAACATCTCCAATATGTCGTCACTCGTTAGGTTGAACGCGATTTTCAGCTTCTGAAGAATCATGTTGTTGCTCAATGGGTCTTCAGGCTTTGGCAGCGGCCCTTCTCTTTTTCCACGTTTATCAATGATCAATCCGTTCAGGAATAAGGCCAATTCACGATCTGCAATGGGCACGAGCAATGGGTCGTCAATTTTCTTCAACCAGGCGTGCACCTCTTCCAAGCGCACCGCATGACCGGCCAACTGAAAGAGCTCAATCATTTGATGATCGCTGTATTTTAAAATGTAGCGAACCCGCCTCAGGACATCATTGTTCGTCATTTATTCTTCCTTTTCTTCTTCATGTTCTGGATCTTGTCACCTCGCCTTAAGGGCTTCTTGTACAGCGTCTTAAGTGTCTGGTTGTAGCTGACTTTTTGAGCCGGCTCACGGCTGTTCTTGGCTGATTTTTCGTGGAAAGAATCCCCCGTTTCAGGAGCCGTTCGGTTGTCGGACTGCGTCACAGTCTCTACGGGCTTGTCTTTTTCCTCGGGTGTGAGCTGGTGAGACCGTTTAACCTCTTCCGGGAACGCATGCAGGGGAATCGTGTAGTTCATGAGCCCCTCGATGGCGTCTTTCAAAGCCACCTCCTTCTCCGTGTACAGCAAGATGGACCGGCCCAGCCGCTCAGCTCTTCCCGTTCGCCCGATGCGGTGCAAGTAGTTCTCCGGGTAGAAGGGTGTATCGAAATTGATCACAGTCGATATCTCATCAACGTCAACCCCTCGGGCGATGACATCGGTGGCAATCAGAATTCGACAGGCACCGCTGGAAAAATCCTCCATGGACTTGGTCCGGTAATTCTGTTCTTTACCCGCGTGAATCAGGGAGGTCTCGGACTGGAAATCCAACTCCTCGAACAGCCGAGTGGCATTGGCCTTTGTAGCGACAAAAATCAAGACCTTACTGAACGACTCCTGGTCTTGAAGCAAGTGGTTCAAGAGGTTGGCCTTCGAGTAGAAATTTGGAACCGCATAACAGCTCTGGCTGATGTTCTCCAGCGGCGTCCCGCTGATGGCCACGGTTTCCTTCACCGGGTTCACCAGGAATTGCCCTGTCAGCTCATCAACATGGGGCGTCATGGTGGCAGAAAAGAGGAGGTTTTGCCGCTTCGCAGGCAGGTGATGAAAGATGTTTAGAAGTTGAGTTTTATAGCCAAAATCGAGCATGATATCCACCTCGTCAATAACCAGTTTCTTAATTGATTTGAGACGCAAAACATTCGTGAGGGCAAGGTCATACAAGCGGCGCGGCGTACCGACCACGACATCTACACCCTCTGCAACAGCTCGCTTTTGAGCACCCATATTATTGCTGCCTCCATACACCCCTGCCACGCGCAAGGTGATGTAGGGGGTGAGTTTATTGATTTGGCTCACCACCTGAATAACAAGCTCTCGGGTGGGGACTAGAATGAGCACCCTGGGGTGCTGTTGATCAGAATACTTTAAATCCTGCAGGATAGGAAGAAGGTAGGCGATCGTTTTTCCGGTCCCCGTTTGAGCAATCCCGACAAAATCAAAGCCACCCCGGATAGGAGAGAAGGACGCCCTCTGAATAGGCGTGGGATTTTCATAGCCCAATTCTTCCAGCGCATTTTGCAGCTGACTCTTGATGCCCAAATCTTGGAAGGTCTGCATTCTGCAAATTAGTGAAGGAACCGGCTCCCGGTCTCAAGCTGCCTTCATCCCGCTCTTCGACTTGCGGTACAGGAACGCCCCGAAGATCTTGCGCTTGGCAAACCGCAGCTGCTTGTCGGAATTGATGAGCTTCGTGTAGAGCTGCTTGTTGACCCCGAAAAACTCGTACGTATTGCCGTCGGTGAATGTGATCTCGAGCAGCAGGCCTTTGTGCTGGGTGTCCTCGATCATCGACGCGGTGGTCGTGGCCGTGAACGCCTCGAGCTGCGCCTCTTTCGTAGCGGGGGCAATGCTTACGAGGAAATGGTAGGCATCGATCACCTTGCGGCTGACCGCCTCGGCTTCGAGCGCCTTTTCACCGCCGTTGGGAAACTTATCGGGATGCCATTCCTTGACAAGTGAGCGGTACTTTTTCTTCAGTGGCGCCAGCTCAATCGCCCCGTCCACCTCAAAAAGCTTCTTGTATTCGTTGACCCTTTTCATCTGAATGTCAGTTTTTTGCGGCCGCGAAGGTAGTCGATAAAACGGCCTATCGAACCAAGAAAAGCTCGCCCAGCCGCTCGCGCACCCACTCGAAGCCCAAATCTTCAATCGCCTCCGTGCTCACAACAGCTCGCGCCTCAGAGCTGACCATCGCGTAAGAACTTTTGGACCAAGGCCACCGCCTGCGCCGGCCCGTTTTCAAAGGCCAACCAATGCACATTGGGCACCTTGTGAAACCACGTGAGTTGCCGCCTGGCAAATTGGCGCGTGGTCTCTTGAATCCGCACGGTGGCTTCCTCCAGCGATAGCTCCCCGCGCAAATGTGCAAACAGGGGAGGGTAGCCCACCGTTTGCAGGGCGTTCAATTTCTCAAAGCCCTCGATCTTCATCACGGCGCGCGTCTCCTCTACCCAGCCCGACTCTAGCATCGCCAAGGTCCGCGCGTTGATTCGCTCGTGCAGCACTTCGCGCTGAGCCCCCAGTCCCAAGGTCAAGGTGTCAAAGCCGCGCTGCGCCGATCGCGACCAGCCCCCCGCGTCGTGGTGCACGGCTTCCTGGGCCTGCTTCCGAAACGAGCTGTACGCCTTGCCGCTCACGCGGATCACTTCCAAGGCCCGGATCACGCGATGCGTGTTCAGGCGATCGACCAAGGCAAAATGCTCGGGATCGCATCGCTCGAGCTCGGCCAGCAGCGCCGCGAACCCTTCTACGTTGCCTCCACTTGCGGCTTCTGCGTTCAGCTCCGCCCG
>JAQWTJ010000103.1 GCA_029242765.1 Flavobacteriales bacterium
ATGCTCCTCTACCCAATGCTCTAGAGTCTGCGTCGGATTCAAAAGCAATTTCAATCCGTTAGCACCACCTCCCCCGCCCCGGTGTCGTCCACGTCGAGCTGATCAGGCGCGCCGTGCACAGCACAGTCCCCAGCGTTTCGCAGGGCAACAAAAGCGTAGTTTGATGCACGTACACCGAAATGGGCCAGTCCATCGTGGTGGACAAGAGCGGTTTTCACTTGGAAGCCGCTGGCGTCAAAGTAGCCGTAACCGTTGAGGTACAGCCCCGCCCAACGGCTCGAACCTTTAAGGGTGAGGTTGCCATAACCAGCGCGCTGCAAAATCCGCGTGGAGTCAGCCTCAAGCAGCAACGTGGTTTCTCCTGCCATTTTATTGCCCTCATAATAGAAGTAGTCCGAATGCAGCGTGTCAGCTGTGGTGAAATTGCCCTGACCGTGGGCCCACACCTGAGCAAAGCCCGGATGCCAAATATCGACTTGCGGCCTCAGCGACAAGTCACGCACGCCGTGACAACGCCCCTCATCACGGACGACCAAGGCCCCGCTTTCCACCTCAACGCGCACCCCGCGCATCACGCCCTCGGCGCCCGAAACCACCACACGAGCCTCGCCATCGACCCATGACTGATGCCACACCACATCGACACGGTCGCTCATCTGCAGCACAACCGGTGCGGCACCCTCGTCCCACAAGTCCTCGACGAGCTTCTCGACGTATTGACCAGCGGGCGTGAAGCAGCCGGTGCGCTCCGGATTGCAAGCGCCCATTGCCAATAGCGTCAATCCCAGCGGTGCAAACCAAGCCATCGCACCCCTCACGTCTTGTCTTGCTTTTGAGCGGTTGCCGCCTTGGCCGCTTCCCAGAACGTGTCCATCTCCTCGAGCTTCATCTGCGTCAAATCCAACCCGCGACCAGCAATGTCGCTCTCCATCACCTCAAAACGCGCCTTGAACTTTCGGTTGGTCCGCTCGAGTGCCTCGTCGGGGTTAATGCCGTGAAAACGAGCGAAATTAATCATCGAGAAGAGCACGTCGCCGAACTCATCGGTGGCCTGTTCTGTACCTGCATCAAGCTCCGCTTTGAACTCATCAAGCTCCTCTTTCACCTTCTCCCATACCTGATCAGCGCGATCCCAATCAAAGCCCACGCCCCGCACCTTCTCCTGAATGCGCTGAGCCTTCACCATTGAAGGGAGGCTCTTTGGCACGCCCTCCAAAACACTCTTACGATTCGGTGAACCGCCGTCATTTCCAACCTTTCGGCCTTTTTCGGCGAGTTTGATTTTCTCCCAATTGGCCTTCACCTCCTCCTCAGTTGCGGCCTCCACATCGCCATAAATGTGAGGATGGCGATGAACCAGCTTATCACAAATAGCGTGCAGAGCATCGGCCGCATCAAAGGCCTTTTTCTCAGCGCCCAGCTTGCAATAAAAGACCATGTGGAGCATGAGATCACCGACCTCGCCGCGCACCTCATCAAGATCGCCAGTCAAAATCGCTTCGCCCAATTCATAGGTCTCCTCGATGGTCAAATGCCGCAGCGTCTCAAAAGTCTGCTTGCGGTCCCACGGGCATTTCGAGCGCAAATCGTCCATGATATCGAGCAAGCGACCAAAGGCCTCAAGATGCTCGGCGCGGGTGTGCTGCGCAGTTGGCGTTGTCAAGTGCATATTGCGTCAAATTTAATCCGCACCTTCACGGCGCCGTGCTGAAACTGTTCAAATCTCGTTCTGCCCTCGCATTTTTTCTCTGTGCCTTGGCATGTCAATGTGCACAAGCCCAACCCGCATGGGAACTTGATGCCGCCGGTGGCGTAGCTATCGCTTTTCGTCCGGAGCTTCGGCGGTTGATCAACGGGCACGTCGCCCGCTTTGCGGTCGTGCGTTCTTTTGAAGCGCCCGCCGCCTGGGGGCGCTACCGCAACAGCGCTCGTGTAGGCCTGGCGCTGCAAACAAGCAACTTGGGCAACCCCGACGAGCTCGGACGCCAATGGACCCTCGGCCCGCAGTGCGACCTCGCCCTTGCCGGTCGCCTCCGCACCTTGCTGGCCGTCGGGCTCGGCGCCACCACCGCACCCTACGGGCCACAGAACCCCCAGGGCTTCGCTATCGGCACAACGTTCAACTTGGCCGCAGGGCTCGGCCTAACCGGCCGCCTCATGCGCTGGCCCTCCGGAGCCGGCCTCGACATCAAAGTGCTGCTAAACCACCAGAGCAACGGCTCGATCATCCAGCCCAATCTCGGCACCAACGTAATGACCTTGGGCTGCGTCTTTCGCACAGCCTCCGCACCCCCCACTGATGCCCAGCCTCACTCTAAGTGGTGGCTCACCAACGGAAGCCCTGGCCAATACGCTCGACTTCAGCGCGACACCTGGCCCCGCACCGCTGCACTTCATGGGCGCGTAGCCCTTGGCACACGACAACGCGCGGCGCTGGGGGCGCGTGACTTTGTACTGGACTTCGGACTGGATGCGCGCTGGTCACTCGACCCGCGCTGGGGTCTGAACATCGGGCTTGGCGGCCTTGCCTGGCAAGAGGCCGCCATACTACCCCCGGGCGCCATCGACACGAGCTCCACTTCCGCCATCGTCTCCGCCGTCCACCTCGGCGCCCACGCCGGGCCCCATCTCAGCTTCGGCCGCCTCTCCCTCGACCTCAACTACGGCCGATATCTCATCGCGCCTTCCGAATACATGGCCTACTACAAACTCATTTGGCGCTACCGCCTCAACCCCAAGTTGCACTTGAACATGGAACTCTGGTCCCACGGTTTCCGCGCAGACCATCCCTCCTTCGGACTGTCCTATCGCCTGTCCTCAATCTGACTTTCTTCCTCAATTGCAAGCCTCGCCGAAGAGGGCGAGGACGGTAAGAAGGTCACTGACCGTAGTGGAACCGTCTCCATCGATGTCAGTGGGGCAGCTGTTTGTGCCGCTGAAGCCCGTGCAGCTGCCGTTATCAAGCAGGGCGGACGGGTCATAGTTGTCGGCATCGGGGTACGTGCAACCGGCGCAAGAAGCAAGCTCGCAGGTGCCGTCGTCGAGGTTTGCAGAAGCGTCAAAGTTGCAGGCAAAGCTGTATGTGCAACCCGGTAGGTCTGTGGATCCGAAGAGTTGCAGCTCGTTGAGGTAGGACCAAGCGAGCCAGTTTTCTTGGTCAGGAGCGAAGGCCCCGACGTAGTCGACTTGTTCGAAGAACGGATCGAGCGGGATGTACGGCGGCGGAACGTTGGCGGCTGAAGTGGGAATGGGGTTGAGCGGGTCGACAATTACCCCGGCCAGGGCATTGAACTCGGCATCTACACCTTGGTCTTCAGCCAAATTGGACTCGTCCACGAAATGCGTTTGAATAGTTTCCGCGCCATTCCACACCGGCCCTTCGTACAGGACCATCTCATCGAGAGAGGTGCTGTCTCCGATGTCCCAAAAACGGTTGTTGCGAATGGTCAACTCGCCGAACAGGAATAGCTCGTAAGCATCGCAAGGGTCGTTGTCCTCAAAGTCAATGCCTTGCTGCCAATGCTCCCAAATGCTGTTTTGAATGCGGCCTCCCCCACCGTTGTGCCACCGAATGCCCGTAGCTCCAGCGTGTCCAAAGCTCGTTTGATTGATGATCAGAGGGTTGGTGTAGGGCAGGAATGAGAGGGTCACATCTTGGAATTCGAAATCATCGCCCTCGTAATCGCCGCCGTGCTCACCGGTCATTTCAGCTTGGTCGAGGACCGAGAAGAGGTACTGAACATTGCCCACCCAGCCTTGATCATATTCCAAGTTGTCCTCCGTGCTGAAGGCGATGGCCACGTGGGTCATGTTCACGGCGCCGCCCATGATTTGGATGCCATCGTCCAGCGTGGAGACAACCTCAAGGTTGTCAATAATCGTTGCCGATCCGACGCCATTGAGGCTCAGACCGTTGGTCTCATCACCGTTGACCACATTGTTAAAGTTGACCGGAGGGTTGGGCATTTCACTGCCACCGTGGCGTATGCTCACGTAGCGAAGCACACCGCTGTCATCTGCGTTGTCCGAACCGCCGTACACATCCCGGTTCGCGCCCGAGTCGTCCACGATTCCTTCAGCCCAATCATCCCCGTCCATCGTATTCAATATGCCGTTGCCGTTCAAGATTAAACCACCCCACAGCCCGTTTACATTGTATGGCATCGAGCCATTGACCGGGTCTCCATCGAAGGTGAATACAATCGGGCAATCCGCCGTGCCGTCGGCGAGGATTTTTCCGCCTCGCGCAGTTATCAAGGCCGAGGCGCCAAAACCCTGGCCCTCCTTTGCTTGGATTATGGTGCCGGGGTCTACTGTCAATGAGTCGCCGTCGTTGACATACACAAAACCATCGAGCAGCCACAAGGTGTCGCACGTAAGCGTGCGCGAGCCCGTACCAAGGCCCGCGTTGTCGGTCAGCGTTTCAACCGGACGGTCGCCCAACGGTGGGCAATCACAACTTTGCGCATTCAAGGATGCGGAAGCAAAGCTGAGTATAGCAAGAAAGAAAAGTGCAAGCGGGAAGGCGCGCAAATCAAGATTCATCATGTGAGCATCAGGCTCTACTAATATACGATAAACATCGACGTAAGCCGCCTACAATAGACGAAACTTATATTTCTGTCGACGAAATCTCAGGCGACGAGAATGGAATTTCAATCGATACAGAAACCATTTCGACTTAATTTTACAGCATGGAATGGACTACAATTGGGCTGAGCATCGCACTGCTAGCACTTGGGGTTGCCGGAATTTCAATTAAGATTTGGGCGAAGAAAGGAGGCGAGTTTGCCGGAACTTGCGCCAGCAACAACCCTGCACTCAAGGACGAGTCGGGCGGCTGCTCGGTCTGCGGGGCGAACCCCGAAGACGTTTGCCAGAAAGAGTACATCGTTTAATTGGCAGCGCGCCAGGCGGCTGTCCAACCTGGGGTTTCCCAAGAGGAATAGCCCTCATTCCCATCATCGCTGAGCAACAAAACGTCGAGCCCCCACTCCGGGTGGTCGGCCAGAAAGTACTGCGTTTGTTCTAGGCCCATCACCATGAAAGCGGTGGCCATGGCGTCGGCTGTTGCGGCATCAGAGGCCATCACTGTAGCCGATAGCAAAGCGCCGTGGGTGGGGTAACCCGTTTTCGGGTTGATCATATGACTGTAACGGCGACCGTCCACTTCGGTGTAATTGCGGTAGCTGCCGCTAGTGCATATGGCGCGGTCGCGCACAGACACCACCGTTTGAGTCGTTCGATCCTGGGCGTCTGACCCCAAAACTGGCCGATCCACGGATATTTGCCAGCCGTGCCCAGAGCCCTGCGAACCGTCCCCCCGGCAGAAGAGCTCACCGCCGAGTTCCACCATCATGTCCGTGATGCCTTCCATACGCAATACTTCGGCGAGCATGTCTACAGTGTAGCCTTGGGCGATGGCATTGAAGTCAATTGCAGCGCCAGGGTG
>JAQWTJ010000046.1 GCA_029242765.1 Flavobacteriales bacterium
CCTGTCGGAGCAGATGATGCACACGCAGTGGTTCGCCAAAGCTCACACCACTCGGGCTCTTTTTGAGCGCATTGTGGACCATACGGCCAGCGAAAACCTTCGCCTCATCCTGGTGGAGAATCCATCGCATCCGTGCTACTATCAGCAAGTCTATCCGCCGGCTTTGCGCGCTTACCAAACCTTTGTAGACAGTGTGCTTACGGGCCACCCCGATGCCTTGTTCATCAATTTGAACGACAGCACGCGTCCACAGCCTTTTCCGGTTCACTTGCCACACTCGCACGAACTCTTCACGGATTACCACCACCTCACGTGCAAGGGCGAAGCCTTGGTGGGCGACGCACTGTTTGCAGTTATGGATTGACCAAATTCAAATCCGGCGTTCTCTGATCCTGGAATGGAATAGGCGAAACGCGGAGCCAGGAAACGTCCTGGGTTTATCCACTCTGGGATATCTGCTTTGCTTCCTTGCGCATCTCCCATACAGTGTAACCGAGGAAGCCGAAAAAACACAGGGCGATGATGCTCACTTCTACGGCGTGCTCGAAAGGCTTGACCCAAATCTCGTCGAGCAAGTCCCAGCGCCCCATCACCTCGACGAAGTTCCAAAAAATGATGACTGTGGGCACGGCATACCGAATGGCATAGTCGAGCTTTTGGATGCGCAGGAGTCGTAAGAAGAGGTAGGCCGACCAAGCGAGGGATCCAAACGCCACCAGATAAGTTAGCGGGTGGTCTTCTCCGGCGATTTGGTTGTCGTAAACCAGCAGCAGAACGATGTAAAACGTCCAGAGCAGCATCGTGGTTTCAATGAATGTGGTGACGGCAATAAGCTTTGATTGGGGCTCAAGTGCTTTGGTGCTGATGTGGATTCCAAACACTTTTTGAAGCCAAATGAAGAATTGGCAACGGGTCTTTGAAGAAGCAAAAAACATCAGAATGGTCATCAGCAGTCCCAGTGATGATAGCATAACGAGGTACTCTGGCTTGGTCGCAACTTCTCCGTGTTCAATCAAAGGCGCGACGTCCAATTTATGGGCGATCCAAACGAATGAGAACTCGACCCAGCCGGTCCAGACAAGAATGCCTGCCATCAGCCCGAGAAGCGTCGCTGCTTTTTGATTGTCCTCCTTGGCAATTCCTATAAAGGCCAGCACAACGCCGATTAAACCGATGAAGAAAGCAGCCCACAGGGTGTTTTCCCCGAAAATCCCCTCTGTCAAAACCATGAGCGTATGGCCGATGGGCATCAGCAGAAGGACGATGAAAAAGGAGAAGAGGCCGGTTTTAATATTGGCAAAACTCATTTGGTGAAAGTAGGTAACTTGAAGGCATGAAAAGGTCAGAATTTTTGAAAACGCTGAGCGCTGTTGGCGCAGTAGGTGCTGCGGGGGTTAGTGGGCTGGGGGCCGTGGCCGGTGCCGCAAGTGTTGTCGGACGGGCGGGCGGTTGCGCCTTGGTGCCCAGCGAGATCGCAGGGCCATTTCCACTGGACTTGAGCGAGAATGTGTTCTTCTTTCGGCAGGACATCATCGAAGACCGGGTGGGCATTCCGATGCGGCTGCGTATGCGGATTGTTGGTTCTGAAGATTGCCAGCCCTTGCAGAATGTGCGTGTCAATATCTGGCTGTGCGACAATGAGGGCAATTACTCAGGCTACGGCTCAGAGGTCGATTTGACATATTTGCGCGGTTACCAAATCACAGACGCCGACGGCATCGTCGAATTTCTTTCCATTTTTCCCGGCTTTTACCCCGGCCGCGTGGTGCACGTTCATTTCCAAGTGTTTGTCAGCTCGCAATATTCGGTTGTATCCCAATTCACGTGGAACCACGAGCAGGCGGTTGCTCTGCTGACCGAGCACGCAGATTTATACCCGGATGGCCCCGACCCGATGACCCCCGAGTCAGATATGTCATTCAACGACGGTTATGCCTTACAAACGGCCACGCTCGATTGGTCGCCTGAAGAAGGCGGTGAGAGTGGCGAGTATGCATCGTTCCTTGAAGTGGCCGTGGATGCCTCCACCCTCGTTGGTGTAGGGCACTTGGAGCGCGAGGCCGGTAAGCGCTTCTTGCTGGGGCAGAATTTTCCAAATCCATTCAAGGGGTCCACGCGTATCCCCTTCGAGTTGCTGGTGCCGGGCGAGGTGTCCATTGAATTGTGGTCTCTTGATGGCAAGCTCTTGGAGCAATTTGCCCTGGGTTCATTTGCTCCGGGCGCCCATGAGCACGCCATTTCAGTGGACGTGAATTGCATTGCTCAGTTGAAGGTGAAGGCGGAAGGCCGCGTTTTTTGTGACTTCATTCATATGACGCACGGCTGAATTGTTGGTCGCCTTTTCCGCGCGTCCTATTCCAATTCGATCATCACGCTGTTGCGTAGACCGAAATGTCCGAACCCGCTGCTGATGTTTGAGTAGACAACAACAGGCTCAGCGAAAGGATTTCCGTCGGCTTGATCGTAGGCTTCCATACTGAGTAAGTAATTTGCGGAACTCTCTGAAAGCGCACTGATGGACAGGCGCCATTCCATCTCAGGATATCCCCAGTCGGGGTCTATATTGTTCTTGAAAAATGTGAGTTGGTTCAAATCTCCGTCGCCCAAGCCCTGATCGGAGACGAGAATCTCACCTGTGTGCAAGGTGTTGACGCGCGGGTCAGGCGGTCCTTCCATGTATTCTGTCCACCACGTGGCGGTGTCGCCCCACTCCGGGTCTAAAAATCGGCTTTGGAGCTCGAGGATAAACCAATCGGCCACCCCATTTTGGCCTTCGATGTCTACGGTAATCCGGTCGCGCGCCATGAATTCTTCCCACCAAGGGTCCAAGACGGAGTCGACGGCAAGCTCTAATTCTGCCAGAGCAACGGGCTTCTCGGGCATGGTGCTCTCGGCACTTACCGAGTCCAGCCCCTCAGCTTCGACTTCAAGCCGCAACGGCATTCCAGCCAAATGGACCGGAGCGTCTAGAGCTAAGCTGTGAAGATCGCCGTTGAAATCATCGGCATCAAGGCTCAACCAAGAAGTGCCATTCGCCTCGAGATTTGCAAAAACGTCGCTGAGCACTTCGCTGCCTTGCGGGTCCAGAACGCCTGCTGTTTTGCTGACCATAAGCCGCAGTATTTGTGCGTCTTCATCGATGGTGAGGGTCACGGCTAGGGCCGGTTCGTGCTCAGGAAATTCGACTTCGTGGACCACGCCTTCGAGAAATTCTTCGCAGCCCGTAAGTGACAAGCTGCTGACCAGTCCAATGACAAGGACGAACGGCAAGCTGCTCAGCAAGGGCAAGGCTTGGGTGGGGTGAGAATACTTCATCAGATTGTGAGGTCAGAACGAGAGACGCCAAGCTATAGAGGGCAGAAAGGGAAAGATGCCGTATTCACGGATGACCGGCTGGCCGTTGCTGTTTTCCTCGAGATTGGCAAAGAAGGGATTCAAATTGTTGTAGGCGTTGTACACACTGAAAATCAAAGAGCGCTTCATGTTTTCGATGGTTTTCGTCTGAACGATGCTCACATCGAGGCGGTGGTAGGGGCTCATGCGGAAGGCGTTTTTTCCGCTGGGCAAGGTGATTTCTTCTTCGTAGATGTTGCCTTGCTCGTCCACAAAAAATGTGGTGTACATCGATTCGCTCAGGGTCAAGGCCCGCCCCGTTCCGTACACCCAAGCCGCTGAAGTGCTCCACTTGCCTCCGAGTTCGTGGTTCACCACCAACGATACGTCGTGCCGGCGGTCGTAGGTGAAGGGGTACCACGCTCCGTTGTTGATTGCATCAAATTTTCGGTTCGACCAGCTCAAGGTGTAGCCCACCCAGCCCGAGGTTCGCCCCATTTTCTTCTGTGCCAGAAATTCCAATCCGTAGGCGTTGCCAATGCCTTGGGTGACTTGTTCTTCCCAATCCGTCTCCAAGTTGAACATGAAGCTCGCACCGTCCTTGTAACTGAGTAGTCCGTCGAGTCCCTTGTAGTAGCCCTCCAAGCTCAGCTCGAACTCTCCAAAGGTGTCGGCCAAGCCCACGGCCACCTGCCATCTTTTTTGCGGCCGTATCTTAGCGGTGGACGGCACCCAGAGGTCGGTGGGCAGCCCGAGCCCTTCATTTGTCAACAGGTTGACAAATTGGGCCATCTGCGCGTAGGAGGCCTTCAGTGCGGTGCCGTTGGGCAGCCTGTAATTCAGTGCGAGTCGCGGCTGCAGCGAGCCGTAGGTCTTGTCCTGCACGTGCATCATTGAAGCGTGGAGCCCAACATTTGCTCGTAAACGGGAGGTTACAGCCACTTCGTCCTCCACGTACACATAGCTATCGTTTGAGTTGATATCCATTGCGCCGAGCAGGGTGTCGATGGGGTTGGGTTGGCCGAAATCCAGTTCGAGTTGGGTTGCACCCGGGCTGAATCGGTGGTGCGTCCACTTGGCACCAAACTTGACGTAGTGGCTGGCGTTGGGCGCGTAATCAAAATCTATTTGAGCGGCGTAATCTTCAATGCCAGAGCGGTACAGGGCGGCGAACCGCTCATTGATTGTCGTGTCTGCTGTGGTTATAGCATCAGAGAACTCGATACCTGTGTTGAAGCGGTAGTAGCTCCGAGTGAGCGTGACGTTTGAAAAGAGCTTCGGTTGCCACTCGTGATTCCAACGCAGTGCTTGCACAGAATTGATCCAGTCCAGTCCGAAGTCTGATTCGGTGTTGACCGTCTGGCCACCGGATTGATTATAGGTGTCCTGGGTGGAAAATCCGAAGTCGTCGGTGCCCGAAAAAGTGCTGAAAAACACGCGGTCGCGGTCGCTGACTTTCCAATTCACTTTGCCGTTGATGTCGTAGAAGTAATAGCGCGGTTCCACCGTTCCACTGCTGTTGTCGTTCTGGTTGATTCGCGCAAACAAGGGACGCAGCAAGATGTCGAGATAGGTCCTTCGCGCGCTAATCATAAAGGAGGCCTTGTCCTTGACAATCGGCCCTTCTAGGGTGAGTTTGGATGCGATAATGGAGACGGTTGCGTCGCCGTGGATCTCCTTCATGTGACCGTCCTTGAGGTTGATTTCCAATATGGAGCTGAGTCGACCTCCAAATCGCGCAGGAAAGCCGCCTTTGGTGATGGCCATGGATTTTACGGCGTCTGCGTTGAATACCGAGAAGAAGCCGAACAGGTGGTTGACGCTGTACAGCGGCACCCCGTCCAGGAGCATCAAGTTCTGATCGGGGCTTCCTCCGCGCACGTACAGCCCGCTGGAGCCCTCGCCGCCCGATTGCACGCCCGGTAATAATTGCAGGGCCTTGAGCAGGTCCACTTCTCCGCCAATGGCCGGCAGCCGTTTGATTTGCTCGATGGGCACTTCAATCTTCGACATTTGCACCTGCTCTTCGATGTGCCCGAAGAGCTCGCCGGTGACCACGGCCTCCCCCAAAGCTGTGCCGGCCACAAGCTCCACATCCATTTTGTGGTCTTGGTCAAATAGAACGGAAAAGCGCTGGGGCGTGTAGCCGATGTAGCTTACGACCACTTGGTGTTCGCCTTCGGGAAGTGACAAGGAGTAGAAGCCGTAGGTGTTGGCCGCCACTCCGATGCTCAGGTCGGAGCACCACACGGTTGCGCCCAGGAGTTGCTCACCGCTGGCGGCGTCTTGAACGTGCCCGCTGAGCGTGAAGGACTGTGCCACTGCGTTTGGAGACCAGCCCAAAACGCAGAGTGCAGCGGCCAAGGTCAGCAAAGGCTTCAATATTCGAAAATAATGGCTCATGGTTGCTGAACAAAGAACGCTTCGAACCGATGGTTGTCCTCACATTTACGAAAGAAGACACCGCTTGCTTGGCGCGCCCGATCAAGGGTCAATTTCCGGCCCAGCACGTCGCGGCAATCGTCGCTCCAATGGGTGCAGTCGGCGTTGGAGTCCAGTTCGCTCAAGTCCATGGCGACAGGCACACTGATGCCAACGGGGCGGTGGTCGGACATGTTTTCATCATAGTCGGACCATCCGCCCGGAAGGAAATCCTCAACAGGGATGCTCATCACGCCTTCGGTGGTGAAGGCCTCTTGCTCAAACCAGTTGTTGTTGACCAAGATGTGGTCAATGTGCGACGGCCAATTGGGGAAGGACCAGCCGGAGTTGGGGCCTGTCGCCACATCGGCGTCGGCGAAGGCGTAATGGGCGGGGTCGTTGAGAAACATCTGGAACACGTTGTGGGCGGGCGTGTCGGTTAAGATGTCGTTCAAATCGCCCATCACCATGACACGTTCATTTGACAAGTTTGCGTCAACGTAGTCTTTGATCAGCCCCGAGGCGACCAAGCGCCGATTTTCTTCGTCGCCTTCATCATCGAGGTCCAGCATACCGTCCCCGCAGCACTTGAAATGGTTGTTGATCAACACGAGCGCATGGCCGTTGAATGTGAGTTCAAGCACCAAAGGTGAGCGCGGAAGTGGATGCCAATATTCATACGCATCGAGAATTTCATAAAGGTCGTTGACTTGTACGGTGGCCGTCTTGACCAAGTAGGTTAGTCCGCCGAACCACGCGTCAGTGTGCAGCCCGTCGAAGCCGGGAATCGTCTCGGCCCAATCCATGAATTGCGCGGTGTCTGATATCTCCTGCAAGGCGTACACGTCCGCATCGAGGGCCAACACTGCTGTAGCAACCGAGTCGAGGGTGGATTGGCCGTTTTTCGGAAACCATTCCAAGTTCCACGTGATGGCACGAAAGCCATCGGCCGAACCGAAATTGAGGTCAGAAAGGGATTGACCCAAGAGGGACGGCGCAAGAAAAACGCAGAGCAAGAAAGAAATCAGCAGCTTCATTTGGACTTCATTTTCATTTCAGACCTTAAACCTACGCTCAACTTCAGTGTTTCAGACGAATGCCCCGACTCACTTTTGCTGCTGTGCCGCTTTTTTTAGCAGCGAACTTTGCTTCAGGTCTTTCTCCCCAATCCGACCTGTGGGCGCACAGACCACAAGGGGCTCTGCAAGCAGAGCGAGAGGCTGGTGATGCCACAGGGATGACGTGATGTTGGAGCTCTATTTAGTCGGGGGTGTTGAAAACTGCTGTAAATCAGTGCGATAATGGCCTCAAAACACGCGAGTTTTCCTCCTTACAAGAAAAACAGAATAAAGTGAAGTGTTTACTGTCCGCGGTGTCATTGGCAATCGCAACATCTGTTTCCTTTTCTCAAGGTGAACCCGTTCCCGTATCAAGCAATGCGGAAGTGACTTTCAAATTGCTCGAGCCCATTTCAGACCTCAGGAAGGTGCAGGTGCTTTTGGAAGAAAGGCAGGCGGGACATCTTCCCGATCAAGGGGTCAATATTGGCGGGTCTCTCATTGCTATTGCAGACTATCAAAGCTCAACGGATGATTCAAAGTTTGCGTATTTGATGCGGCACCCCACATCCAACAATCAAATTGGAAAGCATGTCAGCGAAGCGGTGTTGCACTCTTTTCAATTGGGTTTGACGGCCTCTGTGAACAGTTGGATGGCGGCACACGTTGAGTTGCTGTATGATCCGCAGCAGAGCTTCGGTGCGGGCACGATCACTGCACTGGATCGAAACCAGCTGCAGCTCCGGAAGGGGTACATTTTGTTGGGGGATTTGAACAAGTCGCCCCTGTATGGAGCATTGGGCAAGATGGACTTGCCATTTGGGCAGACCGGCAGCGTGAACCCGTTCAGCAATTCGACGGTATGGCATGCCTTTGGCGGATTGGCCTACGGTGCGCAGATTGGGTACAAGAAGGATGCGCTCGAGATTACGGCAATGGCCGTGCAAGGGGGAGCTCAATTTCGGGCGGCCAACACCCCGGTTGCAGGCACCAATGTCCCATCCATGCTCAACAACTTTGTAGGTGATGTGAATTACACGTTGAGCATTGGAAGCGAAGCTTCGTTGAAGGTTGGCGGTTCATATTTACACGGCAGTGCATATTGCCAGCCTTTTCCCGTGGTGCATTTTATGCCATGTGAAGAGGAGAATCCTGCCGTTACAGGGTATGGGAAGCTGAAGCTTAACGATAATTTAACGGTGAAAGGTTCATATGCGCAAACACTGAACGAATGGCCTGGAACGCACAATCCTGCACCGCCTCTGGATGAGTTTGAAGCCAGTAAGGTGTTCTCAAAAGATGTGGGCGCGCGTTATGTGTTGGATGTCAACGCTCCGGTGCAATGGTCGGTCTCTGGGGAATTTTCGGATTTCCGTGCGGGCCCTGATGGCGCACCGTGGGAACGTCAGAATCAGTACACGCTTGGGGGCGCAGGCCTGTGGAACGGCTCCTCTAAGTTGTTTGTGGAGGTTTTCAGGACTGAGGGCTATGCTCCTCTGAACTTTATCAGCGGAAGTGAGGATGACAATCCGTTCCCAGCAGGCACAACCCATAGCAAGGCTGACGTGGTCACCCACGGTATTGTCCTCGGGGGACTGTTCACATTTTAAGTCGGTCGTCTGCTTGTCTTAAACTGCGCGTGAAATCGGATATTTATTCGCTCGTTTGATTGGTCACCACTTTGTAGGTCGGATCCTCATAATGGTTGACCTCAATGATTGCGTCGGCCCGGTCGAGAAGCCTGAGGCAGTCTTTAGAAAGGTGCCGCAAGTGCACTTTCTTGTTTGCTTTTGCATAACGTGCCGTCACCTTGTTTAGGGCCTCCAGGGCTGACATGTCGGCAACGCGGCTTTCGGCGAAGTCGATTACCACGTGCTCGGGGTCGCCGTTGACATCAAATTTCTCTGAGAAGGTGGTGGTCGAACCGAAGAACAGCGGCCCGTATATCTCGTAGTGCTTCCACCCCTTCTCGTCAATGTGCTTGCGCGCGCGGATGCGAACGGCGTTGTCCCAAGCAAAAATGAGCGCGGCGATGATTACGCCGATCAAGACGGCAAATGCAAGGTTGTGCAGCAGCGCCGTCACCGCCGTGACCAGCACCATGATGATGACATCCGAGGTGGGCATTCGTCGGAAAGTGCGCAGTGACGCCCATTCAAAAGTCCCGATTGCCACCATGATCATCAGCCCGGTGAGGGCCGCCATGGGCAGTCGTTCTATGAGCTCTGCGCCGAAGACGATAAATACGAGCAGCATGCTTGCTGCGACGATGCCCGACAAGCGTGCCCGGGCCCCGGAGGACACGTTGATTAGACTCTGCCCAATCATTGCGCAGCCCCCCATACCGCTGAACATACCGCTGAGGATGTTCGCCGAGCCCTGAGCAATGCACTCGCGGTTTCCGCGCCCGCGCGTCTGGGTTATCTCATCAATGATGTTCAACGTGAGCAGACTTTCAATGAGCCCCACACCAGCCACCACGATGGCGTATGGCGCTATAATGCGCAGCATGTCCATGTCCAATGGAAGTTCGGGCAGGTGCAACGGTGGGAAGCCGCCGCTGATTGAGGCCAAGTCGCCCACCGTTTTTGTGTCCAGCCCCAGCACCGTTACCACGCCGAATACAGCAAGAATGGCCGCTAGCCCGCCTGGAACCGCCTTGGTAATCTTGGGCAGTCCCCAGATTATCAGCATCGACAGCAGCACCAGCCCTGAGAATGTCAGCAGCGCCCCCCCGGTGAGCCATTGCCCGCTATCGGTTTTGAACTGTCCAATTTGACTTCCTCCAATAATGATGGCCAAGCCGTTTACAAAACCAAGGATGACGGGCTGTGGCACGAGTCGCATGAGTTTGCCCAATTTTAAAAAGCCCGCCGCCAGTTGAAAGAGGCCCGCCATAATGACCGCAGCAAAGACGTACTCCGCCCCGTGTGAAAGGGCCAGCGGAGCGATGATGACGGCCACCGCTCCGGTTGCTCCAGAAATCATACCCGGTCTGCCGCCCATAATGCTCGCCACCAAGCCCACGACAAAAGCGGCGTACAGCCCGGTCAACGGGCTTAGTCCGGCAATCAGGGCAAATGCCACAGCCTCCGGGATTAGCGCCATAGCTACGGTTAGCCCACTGAGCATCTCCAGCTTGTAGTCAACCGCTTGGCGGAAATCGAAGAAGTTCAGTAGTTGTGTCATTGCGTGCGGCGTACTGCGAAAAAAGTCCGCAAAAGTACGCCGCGTTTTACCATTCCTGAGGGAGCGCTGCTTCTTTTTTCAGCACGAATTTTATGTGCAATCCGACCCGAATGGATGCGGAATTGGGGTCGACGGTACTCTGGGCGAGGCAACGGTCGGAGAGTGACCGCGGTGGGTCGGGCGCGTTATTGGATGATGAACGCGGTTGTGCCTTTGTCTGGGCTGCTGGTGTGGGCCGTGTAGTGACCTGCTGACCAGCTGGAGATGTCCAGGCCAGAGGGCGGGACCGGGGCGTTGTGGCAGAGGCGGCCGGACGCATCAAAAATGGTCAATGCGTTGGGCGAATTGAAGTGGAGCCGTACGCCCGACCCAGATGCTATGGGGTTGGGGTAGGCTGTGAGGGCGGGATGGAGCGATGCAGTTGAGGCCGCAGCTTCGTCCAAGCCGAGCACTTCATCGCGCACCCGGATGAATTGGGATTGCTCATAGCCGTTGTCGGGGGCGTTCCAGAATTGGGCTTCAATTGTACCATCGAATCCGGGATCGGGGGAAATGAGAACGGTGAAACGTTCGCCGGAGAACACGGTGAGGGTGTCTGCGGCGAAAGGGGCGGACAGGGCGCGGCCATCGCTCATATGGCAGACGGCGTGAAGTTCAGGCGGAAAGTAGCAGAGGGTGCGGCTGTAGCCCATGGATCCGATACGCAGGGCGACAGGTCCATCTGAGCTGTAGTGGATGATCTGCTCGGGTTCTTCGAGTTGGGTGCCCGAGAAGCCGTTGACCATAAAATAGTCCGGGCGCAGGTCGTGGAAAGGGAAGCTGCCTGTGGGGTCCAAGTTTGTGGCGATTTCTAAATCGGAGAACAGCACCGGGACGTCTGTTGAATAGGCCGGGCCGCCTTCGAAGAGTAGGCCGTCTGGGCGTTTGACGATAAGCATGCCGTACATGCCCATGGACAAGTGAAGGGTCGTGGTGACGTGGCAGTGGTAAAGGAAGGTGCCCTCGTGGTCGGCTGTAAACGCATAGGAGCCGGTGCCGTTCATAGGGATAAACATGGAGGTGGTGGGCACGCCATCGTTGGCTTGGTCCACATCCAGGCCGTGCAAGTGAATGGTGTGGCTCTCCGGACTGGGGTTGGTGAATACGATGTTGACGTTTTGGTCCAGCGTGTAGATCAAGACCGGGGCCGGAAGGGTGATCTCGTTTTCAGCGACGTAGCCATAGCCCCAGAAGGGCAATTCGGTGCCGTCGTCCAGGGTGTGGATGCCATCCATTTCACTGAAAAGCAGGGGTGGCAGGGCTTGCGCGAGCACTGGGCCAACCGCAGACACAATGGATAGAGCGGTTGCAAGGGCGATAGCAAGGCTGATGCGAGTCATGACGAGGTGTGCGTTATGGCGTGACTTGAATGAGGGTGAGCATGCCACCCGGGTAGAAGCCGGCGTTGGTCACGGCGATGAGGTTGTGAGCGTGTACGGGGTAGGTTCCCAGTTGGTCTGCGTGGAGTTCAAGGGTGACGGTGTGACCCGCGCGAACGGGAACGGTGTCTTTGCTCCAGTTTTGGCGCTGTGGTGTGGCCGTATCGTAGAGGATGGTGACGTGGAATCCGTGGAAGTGCACGACTTGGTCCATATAGCCGTGGTTGGTGACGGAGATGATGCCGGTTTGGCCCAGCAGGAGGTTGACCTCGGTGGCAGGGTCTTCAATGGTCGCGGGGTAGCTCCGTTCGTTGATCGTGAAATATTTGGGGATGTAGGGGGGCGTCCATTGTTCGGGCGTGGGACCGGTGACGGTGGCGATGCGGGTGGGGGACCATTCGCAGAGGTTCCAGTTGAACAGGAGGGTGGTGGCAGGGTCGGAGGGCGAGCCGGGGTTGCCCGGCTGCCCAGGGGCCGGAAAGCCCACGCGGAGTAGGCCTGCGGCGCCTAAGACGTGGGCGCGATCACCGTTGAGGAAGTAGCGGTAGCTGCCTTGGGAGAGGGCCGGGAAGTCCAGCGCTGTTGTGTCGCCGGCTAGCAAATTTGCGCCGATCCAGCTCGAAGCGGCGTCGTCTGCAGAGCCAGAAAGCGACAGCGTATGGTCGAGGCTGTCGTTGTTGACCAGTACGAGTTGGGATGCGGCGTCTGCCGGCCGGTCAATTACTGCATTGTTGGATGAAAAGGCGTCGTTTGGATTGAAGCGCAACGCGTCCATCGTGTCGAGCTCTTGTACCCATGTGCCGTAGCTAATCCACAAGGTGTCTTGCGCGGAGCTTGTCAGCGCTGAACTCAACCCTATTGTGAGCAGGACATTGATCAAAAGTTTGATGGGCATGGAGGCAAAGGTTGGGCTAAATGCCGTCACTTTTGCAGGCATGGATCAGGCGGATAAAGTTGATGTTCTGGAACGTTTGAAAGCGGCTCTGCTCGCTCAAGTCGCTGAAGTTGAGCAGCAATTGGTGTCGTTGCGCGGTTCGCAGCGGGCTGACACGAAGAGTTCGGCGGGTGATAAGCACGAGACCGGGCGGGCGATGGTGCAGCTGGAGATTGAGCGTGCTCTGGTCCAATTGAGCCGAGTGAATGAACAATTGGCATCGGTTGAACAGGTGGTGGTGGACCGGGCGCGAGATCGGGTGGGCTTTGGGAATTTGGTGGGCACTTCGGCCGGGACGTATTTCGTTGCGGTGGGCTTTGGGCGTTTGCCGGCGAATGGAGGTGCTGCTCGAACTGCAGCGAACGAACCGGTGTATTGTGTTTCGCTGGAATCGCCCGTGGGCGAGGCTTTGTTGGGTGCTTCGGTGGGCTCTGCAGTTGAATTTCAGGGGCGAAGCCTCACGGTGGAATGGATGCAATGATGGGGGGGATGGCACAATTCAAGAATGCTATCGTGCTGGAAGTGCGCAGCTGGAAATTGACTTGGTGGCTGCTTGCCGGGTGGACGCGATTGCGGGGGGCGCTGTCTTGGCTTGCCGCAACGTCACGTGCGATGACAGGGGGAGGGGCTCCCGCAGGTGTCCCGTCTGAGTTTCCTGAGCCTCATGTGCTGATTGTATGCGCGCATTTCAGCCGTGCCGATCGCCCCCGCTTGGAGTGGTTGCGGGCGTGCGTGGATTCGGTGATGGCCCAAGATTTTAAGGATTGGACATTGATGCTTGTCGACGACGCTTCTCCAGGGAACGACGCGAAATTGATTGAAGAACTGTGCCAACAAGACGCCCGCATCAAAGGCTGGCAGCTCGAGGAGAATTCGGGGGCTTACATCGCCCGCAATACGGCCGTCGCCTGTGCCAATCTCAACAGATATGGACCGGCCGGCGATGCCCCCGTCCCGTGGACCCATCTCACGCTCATCGATTCGGACGATGTGGCGGCCCCCGATTGGCTGTCGCATGTTTTGGCGGTTATGGGTAAGGATCAGGGGCTGGTTCGCTGTGTTTTAGAGCGTCAGGACATCGAACTCACGCGCACCCACCGCCGCTTGCACTCGTATTGTCAGACGCTCTACTCGCGAAAATTCTGGGAAAAACTGGGCGGCTTTCACCCTGTGCGCGTGGCGGC
>JAQWTJ010000023.1 GCA_029242765.1 Flavobacteriales bacterium
CCATTTATGGAGGACTGCAGCCCGTTGTAAGAAGCAACGAACACTTTGTTCGGGTTGCTCGGGTGGACTGCAATCTGTGTCGCGCCGTTGCCCAAATTGTGCAGCAGATTCCAGCTCACCCCACCGTCGATTGTGCGGTACACCGTGTTGTTCGACACCACGTAGATCACGTTTTCGTCCGAAGGTGCAATGGCCACTTGCGTCGCCGTACGGATGCCCAAGTTGGCTGTAATGGGGAGCCAATTCAGCCCGCGGTCTGTCGACTTGAACAGGTCGCCGCCCTCAATTCCGGCCACCACCACATCCGGGTTGCTAACGCTCTGCCCGAAGCAATAGGCGTTGCATTGCCACGAAACGGCCACTTGGTCTGTCCCAGTACTGTAAGTTTCCATCGGGCCGATCGCCTGCCAATCCGGGTCGGTCTGCGCTTCAGCACGTGCACGTTGCCCTTGCAGGCCGCCTAGGGATTCAAACTGTTCGGCTGCCCATTCCCCTGCGTCTTCAATGCGCCCCGTTTGTTCATCAACCAGATGCTCGACATGGATGAGCCAATGCTTGAAGTTGCGTTCGTCGAGCGTCTTTACGTAAGTCCTATTGGTCCAGTACGCCTGGCGGAGCGCCACCACTTCGTGGAAATTTGGCGCCGGAGCGTACATCTTTTGCGCCCACTCGGGTGATAATTCAACCTGATCAGGCAGGCGTTTGAAAACCGCTTGTCCTTCAGCGCTTAGCCCCGTCAGTATGGCGAGCAGCAGTGTCAGCAATGGCTTGGTAAAGCGAGATGAATTGGCCATGACCAAATATATGGCTCAGAAGCCCATCGACTCCGCGCTCGAAATCATGCCGCATCTTTGCAGCCATGAATGAATCAAAGGGCGATGACGCGAAGGGCGAAAGCACAACGCGTATCAACAAGTACTTGAGTGAGGCGGGCTTTTGCTCGCGTCGAGAGGCCGATAAGTTGCTCGAGGAGGGGCGGATCACTATCAACGGGGCCGTACCAGAAATGGGGACGAAAGTGCAGAAGGGGGACCAAGTGGCCGTGGACGGTGAGCCTGTCGGGCGCTCGATGGACGACTTCGTGTACCTCGCGTTCAACAAGCCGGTCGGTATCGTATGCACCACGGACACCAAGCGCGAGAAGGACAACATTATCGATTTCATTGACTACCCCACGCGGATATTCCCGATTGGCCGACTCGACAAGCCCAGTGAGGGCCTGATCTTCCTCACCAATGACGGGGACATCGTCAACAAGATCCTGCGCGCCCGCAACGGCCATGAGAAGGAGTACATCGTGGGGGTTGATCACCCAATTGACGAGAAATTCATCGAGGAGATGTCCCAAGGGGTTCCGATTCTCGACACCATCACCCGCAAATGCGAGGTGGAGCAACTCGATGTAGATGTCTTTCGCATCGTGCTGACGCAGGGCTTGAACCGGCAGATTCGCAGGATGTGCGACCATTTGGGCTATCAAGTGACGCGGCTTCAGCGCGTGCGCATTATGAATGTGGAGTTGGATATTCCCATAGGCAAGTGGCGGGACTTGTCGCGTGAAGAGCTCGAGGGCATGCACGACTTGGTGGAAGGCAGCGTCAAAACGACGGATTGATTTTCAAGGATCCACGTTGAGTTTTTCAAGACGTGTGTACATTGGCCGAGAATTATTACCTGTTCAATTATTTAAAATGAAGAAAATTATATTGATGGCAGCCCTCGCGGCGGCCGTGACTCTTGATGCTGCTGCACAAGAGTGGAAGATCATTACCGTTGTAGAGAGCATCATCCCCGCAGGAACGGGTCGCTCTCGTATCATTGAAGCCCAGCAGACTGCTGACTCCGAAGCAGCCACCACAGCCCGTGTGGATGGAAAAAAGTCGAAGCAGGGTGAAGTGAAGCGCGCCGATTTGAAGATTGATAATTTCAGCGAAACCAAGTTGCTGAATTTCTTCAGCGCAGCGGGCATCAATATGCAGAACATTGCATCAAATGATGCCATGGTGGCAGACCGGATCAACCGCATGATGGCCGATGGATGGTCCCTTGAGCACATCGTGGCCGGTGTGGAAAGTGACTCCGGTAAGGATGACGGTAAGGGCATCTATGTCACCCGCTTGTACTTCAAAAAATAGCCCGTACATTGCATAGCTATCGCTTATGAAACGGCGATTGGCAAGTAGATTGTTAGGAAGGAAGGGCGTGAAAACGCCCTTCTCTTTTGTCGAAACTCTGTGGTGAGAAGCTTGAATAATTTTGAAATGCAAAACATTGCGCCTTTGTTCTGGACCGTATTTTTGGGGGCTTGCCTTACTGGGTGTTCAAGCTGTGGCGGGCCGGAGGTGCCGGCCGAGCGGGTGGTAATTGACGCGGTCGAGGTGCTGTCATTCGATCCGGACTACTTTGAGGACACGGTCGATGAAGGCTTGCCCGATCTGTATGTCGTGATTCGTGATTACGCCTCGCAATCCGTTTTGTTTACTACGCAGGTTGAGGACGAGGCCCAGGTCCCCCAGTGGTTTGACGTGGAGGCCATTTCAGTGGAACGCGAGGCCTTTGCAGTGACGATGGAGTTGTCAGTTTTTGATTACGATCTAGCCACAACGCAGGACCCCATCGCCGTTGGTTTGACCTTTGCGCCGGAGGATTTCTCAGAGGACCGACCGGCAACATTCACCGTGGGGTCCGGACTCAACAAGGTGCAGCTCCATATGGTGTGGTATTGAGCCTCTCAAGGCCGCTTCGAGCTGCCAAAAAAAAATGGGAGGCTGGGGGTGATAGGCCTGTCAAAACATTGTCTATATTTGCACCCCTTTGAAAACGAGGTTACAATGGCTCATCACAAGTCTGCACTCAAGCGCATCCGTTCAAATGAAACGAAACGTATGCACAACAAGTACTACCACAAGACTATGCGCAGTGCGTTGCGTAAGTTCCGTGCGAGTACCAACGTGAAGGAATTGGAGGTGGAGTTGCCGAAATTGGCATCGATGATCGACCGCTTGGCGAAGATCAACGTCATCCACAAAAATAAAGCGGCCAACCTCAAATCGAGTGTGAACCGTCACTTGTCAGCCGCCAAGGCCTGACCATCTTCGGCCCATGCAGGTCGAAAAAATCATTTTGGTGCCATGTGCACCGCATTTGAAAGGAGCGCCGAGGCGTTCCTTTTTGCTTGGCCCCTCTTTTGGATGTGCGGCGTCTTGCCGCGTAAACGCCAGCTTGAATGCGTCCGCGTGAACGCATGTTGCTTCACGGGGCGGGTGCCCTGTCGCATGTGGAGCTTTTTGCACTGCTGATTGCAAGCGGGTCAAGGGGGGAGAGTGCGATGCAGGTGGCCGAGCGCCTGTATGCATCGTATGATGCGGACTTGCATCGAATCGGGCGTGCGGACTCGCAATCTCTGCGTTTGATTCGAGGCATCGGCGACGCCCGAGCAGCCCAAATTGTTGCTGCACTGGAGCTGGGCCGTCGTCGCATGGAGCAAGTGGAAATGCCTGGCGAACGAATCAACACATCACGCCAAGTGGCCGAGCGTTTTCGAGCGCGTATGTGCGATTTGGCCCATGAGGAGTTCTGGATACTGGCCTTAACGCGTGCCAATACGCCCATCATGGACTTTATGATTTCACGTGGCGGGCAGTCCGGTACGGTGGCCGATCCCAAGTTGATTTTTGCAAAAGGCCTGGCCTTGCGGGCCGCTGCGCTGGTCTTGGTCCACAACCACCCCTCTGGTAATCCTCAGCCGAGCGAGGCAGATCGTGGCTTAACTCGGCGTTTGTGTGATGCCGGTGCACAATTGGACTTGCCCATTTTGGACCATGTAATCATCGCTGGAATGGCGCATTTCAGTTTTGCAGATGATGGATTGTTGTGAAATGCATGTTGTGAAAGGGCAAGCCTTGACCGACTTTCGCAATATGAGAACCGTCCTCACCATTGTAGGTGCCCGTCCGCAGTTTATCAAGTCCCGTGCATTTTCTAATGCGGTCGCCCTCAGGGGCTCTGACTTGGGTTTGCGCGAGGTGTTATTGCACACGGGGCAGCATTACGATGAGGCGATGAGTGGTCAATTCTTCTCCGAGTTGGGGCTGCGAGCCCCGGATGTGCAATTGGAGGTGGCGGCGGGGGCTCACGGCTTGCGCACCGGGCGAATGATCGAAGGGATTGAGCGTGAACTCTTGAAGCGCAAGCCCGATGCGGTGTTGGTATATGGAGACACGGATTCGACACTGGCCGGGGCTTTGGCAGCGGCAAAATTGAACATCCCGGTGGCTCATGTGGAGGCGGGCTTGCGCTCAGGCGATCGCACCATGCCTGAGGAGGTGAACCGTATTTTAACGGACCACGCAGCCACGTGGTGTTACACGACCGGTCCGGGGGCGACGGCGCAATTGGCATCTGAGGGCATTGCAGGGGATGCCGTGGTTGAGGCCGGCGACGTGATGTTTGATGTGGCGCTGGCGGCTGAACAAATGGCCACGGATCAGCGGCCGTTGGAAGGGCTTTTGCCAGCAGGCCAAGGGGCGCTTGTGGTGATGACCTTGCACCGGCCGTTCAACGCAGATTACCCCGAGCGTATGGCGGCTATTTTTAAAGACTTGGCCTCCGTTGCACGGAGCGAAGATTGGCGGGTGCTCTTTCCCATCCATCCACGAACGGCGAACAATTTGGAGCGCGCTTGGGGAGCGAACTGGATGGGGCAAATTCCTAAGGAAATCACAGTGGTTCCGCCGATGGGCTACCTCGATTTGCAGACGGCGCTCCGAGCTGCTGACTTGGTGTTTACTGATTCTGGCGGATTGCAGAAGGAGGCTTTTTTCACCCGAACGCCGTCGGTGGTGATGCGCCCATCAACGGAGTGGACTGAGCTGGTGGACTGCGGGGCGGCTGTGTTGTGTGCTGAACCGGGTGAGGGGCTGCAAAAGGCACTGACAGCTCAAATGGAGCAGGCTGTTGGAGATGTCGCGCTGTATGGCGGCGGAAGTGCGGGCCGCTGCATCGCGGAGCATTTAAGCCGAGCATTGCTAATTTCGAAGCCGGGATGAGCGTGTTGGTTTTTACGCCCAGTCCTGGGGCTCGATTGGAATACGCCTTGGAATTGGCTTTGGGCGAAGTGCTCAACAGCGATTTCGAGGTGACCGATGAGCTTGCGCGCTTCGACGCTTGGTCCGGCCCGAAAATCAACTACAGCGACGATGTAGAGCGCAACGGTAAGGGCACCCTGCACATTGCTCCAGAGGGTTTGCTCAGCGAGCGAACCGTCCGCACAGAAGAGCCGGAAACAGGGAGGCTTGGGGATGGAATGGTCCCGTTTCCCAACGCAACCGAATTGGGTTTTGATGCTTTGGCCGGTATTTTTTGGATGGTTTCTCGCATGGAGGAATACGCCCCGCATCCGGTGGATCAGCACGGCCGATTTGACCCGCGGGACTGCGTGTCTATGCGCATGGGTTGGATTACGCGGCCGGTGGCTGAGCGCTGGGCTATCGCTCTGGGGCGAGCGTTGGAACGCTGCTCGACGTTCACGTGGACTCTCTCGGAATACAAGTTTGTCACTACGATTGATGTGGACAGCGCATACGCCTACCGTCACAAGGGCTTGATGCGCACCTTGGGTGGTTTTGCAAAAGATTTGATGGGCCGGGATTGGGCCAATTTCAAGGCGAGGGCTCGCACCCTGATGGGTCAACAAGCCGACCCTTTCGATACGTATGATCGTTTTTCTGAGATTCACAGACGGTACGGCGCAGAGGTGGTGTGGTTCTTTCTTCTGGCGGACTACGGCATGAACGATAAAGGGGTGACCCACCGCAGCCCCAACTTACAGCGCTTGATTCGCGGGCTTGCAGACCACGATGCCATTGGACTGCACCCCGGTTATCAGAGTCACGCCAGTATCGAGAAGCTCGACACAGAGATGGAGCGCTTGCGAAAAATCTCACGGAGGGATGTGGTCCGTACGCGCCAGCATTTTCTGCTGTTGCACTTTCCAGATTCGTACCGCCGACTTGTGGAGCGTGGGGTGCTGCATGATCACACCATGGGCCATGCAAAGATTGCAGGTTTTCGTTCGGGCATGAGCCGTTCGTACAGGCATTTCGATTTAGAGAAGTCTTGCATCACGCCTTTGCGTATTCATCCGTTTGTAGCTATGGACGCCACCCTCAACCACTATATGGGGCTCTCCCCCGATGGAGCCGTCGCCGAGGTCGAGCGTCTGCGCGACGAGGTGGCCGCCACAGGCGGTACACTGCGCATCTTATGGCACAACGAGAGCGTTGCTGATTTGTGGGGCTGGAAGGGGTGGACCGAGGTGTATGAGGAGTTGATTCGGCGCTGTGTAACTGTGGACAGGGCATGATGGAAGCTTTGGAAATACTGGGCTGGATGTTGATGAGCATTGTGAAGTTCGTCGTGACGCCTTCGCTGGCATTGGCCTCTGGCATGGAGCCCGGCCGTGTGTTTTGGGTGTGCGCTTCGGGAGCCGTGCTTGGTGTACTTGCGCTTTTTCCCTTGAGTCGCAAGCTGTTCGTGTGGCAGGCTGAGCGTCGTAAGCGCAGGGGTAAGCCCGTGTTCACGCCCGGTCGACGGCGCGTTGTTCGAGTCAAACAGCACTGGGGTTTGTTGGGTGTCGTTGCTTTTTCTGGGGTTGTTTCGGTCCCGATTGCCGTGTTGTTGGCGGCGAAGTATTTCGCCCGCAGTCGTTGGGTCATCCCTGCGCTGGTGCTCTCGTTTGTCCTTTGGTCCGCACTGCTTACGGCTGTTTCTTGGCTTTTGATACGCTAACTTGTTCCGATGAATGATTCAGTTGACACCTTGTTCTTTGATCTGGATCGAACGTTGTGGGATTTTGAGAAAAACTCAGCCCAGACTCTCAACGAACTCTACCATGAGTTTGACCTGAAGGGACACGGGTGCGCGACATTTGAACGCTTCATCGAGGTGTACCAGTTGGAAAACAAGAAGTGTTGGGACGCTTACCTGGCGGGCCGCTTGACTCAGGCTGTGCTACGCCCTGCACGCTATACGAACACCCTTCGTGTGTTGGGCATCGAAAACGAGCAACTGGGAGCCGCCCTGGGAGAGCAGTACGTTCAGCGCAGTCCACGTCAAAAGCACTTGTTGCCTGGAGCGTTGGACGTATTGGCTGACCTGAAAGGCCGAGGCCATCGAATCATCATTCTGACCAATGGTTTTGATGAAGTTCAGCGAATCAAGGTGAACAACTCAGGCATTGCCCCTTTTGTGGACCGGGTGTTGACCAGTGATGAATTGGGATTTAAAAAGCCCGATGCCCGCTGCTTTGCTGCGGCATTTGAAATTGTAGAATGTGCCCCTAACAATACGTGGATGATAGGCGACGACTTTCAGGCGGATATTATGGGTGCTGCGGCGGTTGGGATGCGTCAGGTTTACTTTGACCGGTATGGGGATTGGGATGAACAGCGAGCAGCAACAGGGTGTGAGCCGACTGTTACAATCGCATCACTTTCCGAGCTCAAAACTTGCTTTTAAGCCCTTACCTTGGCGGAGATGGAGGACCAGAACAACAAGAAGAAGCCGGGCGGAAAGTCGGGCAAGCTTAACATTGAAATGCCAGAGGAACTGGCCGGTGGGGTGTATTCTAACCTGGCCGTAGTGACGCACAGCCAGACGGAATTCGTGCTTGACTTTATTCAGGTGATGCCCGGCACGCCCAAGGCCAAGGTGCGCTCGCGAATCGTTCTGGCTCCGCAGCACGCCAAGCGCGTGATGAAGGCTTTGATGGGCAATGTGAGCAAATTTGAATCGCAGCACGGTGAAATTGTGGTGGGCAACACCGAAGAGCCGGCTTTCCCTGTGAATTTCGGCGGGCCCCAAGGCGAGGCCTGAGATCGGGCTGGCCGATTCGTTTAGTTGCGGTGGAGGCCGCCTGGGGTGATGACGCCTAATACGCAACCGGCGAGCAATGCTGAGTGAACACCGTACAGGGTGTTGGCCGCCTTGGATGCAGCAGCAGGCAGGTCGCTCGGCCCATCTGTGGTGAAAATGGTCAGTTCCGCCTGCGTTGTCTTTGTCGCAAATTCACCCAGCAATTTTCGTGGCCCATCGACCAAGCTTTGATGCAATACTTCCGCCGCTTGGAGACCTGATAAGCCCGCTTCTTGGAGCGCACCTGCAGCGGCTACGGCTGTCGCGTGCAAGCCGGCAATGCCCGGTCGCACAAGGGTGAAGTCGGCGTCATGCTCTTCGGGGTTACGCGGGCGATGGTCTGAGCACAGCACGTCGATGGTGCCGTCAATAAGCCCCTGAACCAAAGCTTCGCGATCACTTGCTTCTCTAAGCGGGGGAGAGGTTTTGAAGTCTGAATTGAAGTTCAGCAGCTGCCGGTGATCGAAGCAAAGGTGGTGTGCAGCGGTGCCGCAGGTGACCGATACCCCGTCTTCTTTTGCCGCTCGAATCAGTTCGAGTGCAGCTGCGCTGCTGATTACGGGGATATGCAAACGCCCGCCGGTGTAGCGAGCGATGGCCAAGTCCCGTTCCAGTCGCATGGTTTCTTGTTCCACCGGAATTCCCGCCAGCCCGAGTTGGGTGCTGACCGTCCCTTCGTGCACCACGCCATCGGCTTGAAATGCATGCTCAGCTGCTTCGGCGTAAACCACACCGTTCACCGGCTTGACGTATTCAAGTGCCCGGCGAAGCAACTCGGGGTGGTCCAAGGGCGCGTCGTCTGAAAAGGCCACGGCGCCCGCTTGACGCATGTCAAACAACTCGGCGAGGTTCTTTCCCTCACCGCCCGTGCTTACGCAACCCAACGGAAGTAAGCCCACCACGTGGTTTTGGGCCTGTTGGCGTAAGAAATCCAATGCAGCTTTTCCGTCCACTGCAGGGCTCGTCCTTGGCGAGGGCGCAATGCGCGTGAATCCCCCCTGAGCTGCGGCATCCATCCCCGTTTTCAAGGTCTCAGCCGTTTCATGTCCGGGGTCGCGGAGTTCGGCTTTGCAATCCCACCAGCCGGCCGAGACAAATGCGCCTTCCACATCCCACGTTTTCACGCCTCTCTTAGCACTTGTTTTGCCGGCCTTTCCGCTCATTTTCTCGACGGATTCAATCGATCCTTTGCGGATGATAATGCGGCAGGTTTCCCCGTGAAGTGCATGGTCCGGTTGGATCCAGAGGGCGTTGGTAAGGTCGAGGTTCATGGCTGATGTTGCAAGGTCGGCGATGCGATTGGACGCCCCAATTTAAGCAAGAGCATTTCTAAAAGAAGGAAGCCCAATGCTGCGGCAATCAACTTCAACCACAAGGGCAGCCCGCCCTCAAGTTGCTGGACCGTATTGGAGAGGCCGTCCACCTCGCCGTGAATCACTTCGGCGTTCTGCCAGTTCGCCACTTCCAATGCCTGAGAAAAATCACCATGCGACCAGCAATCCAGCTGTGATTCGCGCGAATCTGGATTCACTGCCAGGGCGTACTGGCTGCTGTCCAGACCGCTGTCGAGCGCTGAATAATCGTGTAATTGCCGGGTGTGAGTTGGCCGGTGGGCAGTTCTATGGCGACGCCGCCGGGGAGGTTTTCAACGGCAGGCCGCAAGGCTCCGCTCGTTCCACCGTATTGGCTGGTGCCGGTGCTGCCGAAATCGGAAGCGCGTTCAATGGTCCATTGCGCGTCGGTGCGTGCCTCAGCTCCGCCGATTAATATGCGGGAGGCGCGCCCAGCAGTGGCGCGGAGCAGGGGAGCTCTCCGGGCGGTTTCGGCCATGCGCAACAAGGTGGGCACCCAAAGGGCATGGTGAGAAAAGTTATTCCACTCGGACTGCAAAGGGCTAGACAGAACATAGTAAGAGCCGCGACCTAAGGCACCGGCCGTTACAAATGGCGCCCCGCCAGCCATTGAAAACAGAGCGCGTTCGCTTTGCATTTCCTTTTCGGGTCGGTTATGCCAACCCCGCACTTTAGGCAAGTCAAGTCGCTCAGGCAGGTTGGTGAAGACCCCTTCAAAGTGGGGATGACCCGCGTGAAGGGCACCGATTCGGACCGGTTCGTCGGTTACCGTCCACAGCCCCATAGAAGCCGCGCCTATTCGGCTCGTTAAATCCGCCCATCCAGCCCCCAAAGCCTCCGGCGGTGGGATGAGCAGTACGCTTCCCCCGTCTTCAACCAGTCGTGCCAACACTTCAACCCAGCCCGAGCTGAGGTTTCGGATGCCGGCCACAACCACCAAATCGGACTGTTCAATTTCAGCAAAACGCGCCGCATCTGCGGCTTGAATGTTGAGTGCGAACTGGCTTTGGTCAGAGAAAATTCTCGCCAGCGCAACCTCTTCAGCCACCGTTGCAGCACTACCGATTACCAAGGCTGTGGGGATTTGCTCCACGACTTGGTATCCGATATGATAGGTGTCATCAAATGTGATGGGCGCATCGTCTAGACGTACGGCACCATGTTGAAGTCCAATTCCAGGATGCGTGTATTTCAAAACGGTGTCCGTGGCCCGGCCGGGTTCCAAGTCATATCCGCCAATGGCAATGCGATTTCCGTCGATGTGAAAAGAGAGGGGGAGGCCTTTAATCGCTCGCGAAGCGTCGTGTTTAATGCGCACGTGGAGCTGCTCTGATCGCCCAGCAAGTCGCATGGGCGCTTCGAACCAAGCCGAGTCGATGCGCACGTTGGGCTTGGCTACGGGCTCCAGCGCAATGAAGCGAAGGGCGAGGGATGAGTCGCTGCCGGCTTGTGGAAGTTGTGCGTGGCTACTAATTTGTAAGTCGCTAAAAACGTATGACTTAGGAGAGCTCTTGTCGGCCTGCTCGAGGCGGTCGAGTTGGCGCATCATAACTTCCTCCAAGGGCTGAACGGCGTCCGAGGGCGCCACACCTGCGATGCGGTCAAGGGCTTCCTTTTTTGACAAGAAGCGCTGATCTTCAGTGAGAAAGTCCGTTGTGAAAACGTGAAATTGGTCTGTAATATCGTACCCGTCCACGGTGGAGATTGCTCCAGACTTTGCCGTTTCAAGCAAGAGGCCGTCGGCGCCTTCCGCACTCATTGAAGGGCTGTTGTCGATGTAAATCGAAACCAATTTTCGTGCGCTTGACGTCCCATCTCCGGCCTCCAACACAGGTTCGGCAAAGGCCAGGACCACTGCGGTGATGGCCAACATGCGCATCAGGAGCACCAGCAAATGGCGCAATCGACTGCGTGATTTCGTTTCCCTGCGCACCTCCTTCAAGAATGCCGTCTGCGAAAACGTCACCTTCTGCGCTCGGCGAAAGCTGAACAGGTGCACCAGAATTGGGATGCTCAGGGCGGTCAGTCCCCAGAGGAAAATCGGATAAAGGAAGCTCATTTCACATTTGACATCACATACAACATTTCACGAGCTATCTGAGCGCAACGCTCATCATATACGTCGAATTCCTCGCCCGTCCCGTCGCTGACTTTCGGGTCTTTGTAGGTCAAATTCAATGATCGGTCCGCGCCGACCACCACTGGACAGGCCTCCTGTGCTTGGTCGCACACCAAGACTGCGGCAAAACTAGATTTTGGGTTTTTTGAGTGGTTGTACAGCTTGGACCACATGGCCACAGGCTCGGTGCGCTCAGCGAACCGAACACTGTGCCACGGGTTGTCCGACATGCGCTGCGGCCGAACCTCCATCCCTGCCCGCCGCAAGGCCCCCACCGCTCGCTGGTTGAATGAGGCTTCATCGGTGCCTCCGCTGAACACTTGCACACTATCAAGGCTGAAGTGATGCACGGCCGCTGCGCTCCAAATTTGGGCGAATTGACTTCGGCGCGAGTTTTCCGTACACACAAACGTCAGTCGGGCAAGCAGTCCATGGGCGTGCCGCTGTGTCACGTACCCGCTCAGCGCATCGAGTTCGATCTTGCGCTCAGCGCGAATCTGATCAAACTCTTCGATGCGTTGCGCCACATAGGCCTCGACATGTCGCCACGGGTTCAACGACTCAGCGGCCTCTTGCGGCCCCTCTCCACCGCGTTCTCCAGCCTGAGATTTGTCCCCATCCCCGCACGCGCTCATCATCAGCATCGCTACAACCCCCCACAACAGCCAGAATTCGGTCCACCCCATCATGTTTGCGAAATTAACCTTCGCGCCACATTTTCATCGATGCGAGAATACAATTGTTCAGGCGAGAATGTGCGCCACGCCAACTCTTGCAGCCCTCCGCCCAACACGAAATACGAATCCAAATCAATGTCGGCAAACTCTTCAATGACGTGCGTTCTAAAATTCACCATTGCGATCCAACCGTTTTCATCGGTCACCTCATCAAACCATTCTTCGTAATAACAGTCATCCGAGTTGTGGAAGTTCAATACGTTCTCCCCCAACAAAATAAAACGGCTCACACCCTCGCTCATCAACGGTTCAATCAGCTGACGCTTCAAGGTCATGATGTCGTTGAAGAGGGTGTCGTTCCATTCGCCCATCAACTCCAGTATCGCGTAGCTCTCCTCGTAATCGGCATACAACACTTTGGCAAATAGCGTTGTAGATCCGAGATTGTCCCACTGCGGATGGATGAAGTGGTCGTAAATCTGATCGGTGAAATGCGTTTCACTGTACTTCCGCTCAAAAAATGGAGAGCGGACGTCCTCACTGGCGACATAATGGTCGCGCCAACCGTAAAAGGGCTCGATGTCGTGCATTTCAGCCCGCAAATTTACGCCAAGCATTCACTGCATGGCGCACGGACCCGTATTCTGTTAGAAGTTGCTGTGCACGCACGGCATCGCACCCCGTTTGTTCCATCACCATCCGCACCCCACGCTCGACGAGTTTCACGTTCGACAGTTTCATGTCCACCATGCGGTTGCCTTTGACGTGGCCGCAACGAATCATAATGCCTGTGCTCAACGTGTTGAGCGCCAACTTCTGAGCGGTTCCGGCTTTGAGTCGGGTGCTGCCTGTGACAAATTCAGCACCCGTTTCCACCACAATCGGCCAACGGGCTGCTGCCGCGAGTGCGCCTTCAGGGTGAGAGGTGATGCACGCTGTATCGATGCCCTGTTCTCTAGCCCAATGCACAGCGCCCACAACGTATGGTGTCCGTCCGCTGGCCGCAATGCCCACAACGACATCTTTCTCGCACACTCCGGCGGCTTGCAGGTCGCGCACGCCGCCTTGATCATCGTCCTCAGCCCCTTCAACGGCATGTCGAATCGCACCGTCGCCCCCAGCAATCAACCCGATGAACACGCCGTCCACCCCAAAAGTTGGAGGAATTTCACTGGCGTCCACCACTCCTAAACGCCCCGAAGTACCGGCGCCTAAATAGAATATGCGTCCGCCCTCAGCCACTCGATTCGCGCACCGCTCTATCAATCCGGCCAGTGCATCCCCAGCGCGATCCACCGCCTCGGCCACGGTGCGGTCCAGGTCGTTCATGGCGCTCACAATTTCACGCGCCGACATCTGCTCAAGCCCGTCAAGGGCCCCGCTTTTTTCCGTGGGAGAGAGCTTCTGCTTCATGCCCCCAAGTTCAGCACTGGCTTCCACAATTCCCACGCAGCCTCGGCTTGTAAATGCAGCATGGAACGGCCACCAAGCACTGTGGCCCCGCGGCTGCTCGCCTCGCGCATCAATATTGTCTGTTCCGGATTGTACACCAAGTCCACAACCAAATGCTGCTCATT
>JAQWTJ010000006.1 GCA_029242765.1 Flavobacteriales bacterium
GACTTCACTTGCTTGAGCACCTCCAATCCGCTGCGGCCAGGAAGCGAAATGTCGAGCAGCAGCACGTCGGGCACTTCGCTTCGGAACAAGGGGAACAAAGCTTCGCCCGATTCGACGTCGCCGATGACTTCAAAGTCTGCAAAGCCCTCAACCAGCCCCTTGATGCCGGCACGAACGATGCTATGGTCGTCGCACAACACGACACGGTACTTTGAGTTGCTCATGGACGGGAAAGATAGTGAAGCCCTGCTATTTATTGGTTTTTGGATGTGTACGAATCCCGTGGCGACAATCCACCCGATGTGGGGTTGTTTCGCGCCATATTGTGGATTCAATACCCCAAGTCACGCCAGTCTTTAAGAGGATAGATGCATGCGAATGCGGATCGAAGTGCCGCGACCGGGGGTGGAGTCGATTTCTACTTCGCCGCCGTGGGCGCGGATGCGCTCGCGGATTCCAATCAAGCCGAGGCCGAATCCGCGTTGGTCGGCGAGATACCCTACGCCGTCGTCGCCAATTTCCAGCAGGACTTCGTTTCCGGTGCGCGTGAGTTGCAGATAGGCGTGATGGCCTTGGGCGTGCCGGCCGACGTTGGTCAACGCCTCTTGGGCGATGCGAAAAAGGTCGGTTTCCAGGGCGGGGGGGAGGGCTTCGAAGTCCTCGGCAATGCGTAGCCCACACAACATGCCGCCTTGCTTGTTGAAATCGCGCACCAGCGATTCAAGAGCGGGCACCAGGCCCATTTCGTCGAGGACCACCGGTCGCATTTGATGGGCGATGTTGCGCACGGTGCGGATCGTGCCGCTGTTCAGGTCGATCATCTCATCGAGCTTGGCCAACACCTTTTCGATGACGGTCGCACTGGTGGCGGAGGGATCGCTGGACTTCTCCAGTTCTCGCTTGATCCAGTACAACCCCAGCTTTTGGGCGGTGAGTTCCTGGCCGAGCTGGTCGTGAATTTCCCGAGCCAGTCTTTTTTTCTCATCGTCGCGCACGCCTTCCACGTGCTGGATGAGGTCCAATAATTCGCGGTTGAGGCGCTCGACATCGCTCAACTTCCGGTTGAGCCCGCCGTCGCGCTTTTCGCTCATCCTACGATGGAGGAGTAGGTTACCATGAAGCTGCGGTCGCCTTCAAAAAGGCCGAGTCCATACTCGAGCAGTTCCACGGCACGGGCACGCTCGCCATCTGCGTCGAGCTGTTCAGCAGCCGACATGATGCTGGTCTTCAGCAAGCTTTCTTGTGACTCGCTCAAGGGCTCTACGCGGTAATGGCCGGTCTCCTCAGAAGCTTTTGTGCGGCCAGTCATCGATCCGATGAGCTCACAAGCAACGTCGAAATCGACAAAAGCGTCGCGCTTGCTTCGCGCTTGATAATTCGCAAAACCTCGCATCATGTAGGCGCTGGGGTCCTTCAAATCAAGCTTAACCAAGTAATTGTACAGGCTCTTTGCACGGGTGTATTTCTCGGCGTCCATCTCCGTGTCGGCTTGGGCAATCGCCGCAACGCGCAGTTCTTCGAAGAACTCCATCTGGTCGAGAACGTATTCGATCTCCTTGTCCTTCTTCACGAATTTCACAGCGTATTTGAGCGATTCCTTCAGTGCTTTGCTGTACTTCTCTTGCAACTCTGGGTCGTCACTGAGGTAGATGCGCAGGTAAGCGGCCGCCATATAGTAGTAAGGCTCGGGGTGCTTCTTGGTCTTGTCGTCTTCTGTGAATTTAATGGCCCGGTAGAGTACGCGCTCATATTTCTGGTCGACCATATCCTCGAGCATTCTCGTGTATTTCGGGTCCTGTGCTTGGGCTTCAGGGGCCACAAGTGCCGTCATCATCAGGCCGATTGTGGCGGCTATAAGGAGTTGAGAAAGTCGCATATACTGAGGTTTCATCCTGCAAAGTACAAACTATTTGCCCACCTGCTGTTGTTGCTGATGTTCTCTACAGGCCAATCCCACCACGGCCGCAACGACTGCTGCACTGGCCCAAAAAAGGCGTGCCATCCATACATCATCAAATTGCCCGTTGTATAGGGCTTGATAGAAAAGAGCACCGAATACTCCACCGATAATCGGTCCGAGAACGGGCGTCAAAGCGTAACCCCAGTTTGAATCGCGCTTGCCCGGGATGGGCAGCAGGGCATGGGCGATTCTCGGGCCGAGGTCGCGAGCAGGGTTGATGGCGAAGCCCGTTGTGCCCCCAATGGACAGGCCAATGGCCACAATTAGAAAGCCCACAATCAAGGGGTTTAGCCCTTCTGTAAAGGTGTTGGAACCGATGGCCATCAGTCCGAAAAGCAACATGAATGTTCCGCTGATTTCGCTCAGTAAATTGGCATATCGGCTCTTGATTGCCGGCGCAGTACAAAACACAGCGTGTTTTGCATCGGCGTCAGTCGTGCCTTTCCAATGCGGCAAGAAGTGGAGGTAGACGGCCGTCGCCCCGAGCATCGCCCCGAGCATCTGCGCCGTTACATATTTCGGCACGTCCTCCCACGGGAAGGCGCCGGTGGCCGCCAGACCCAGCGTCACAGCTGGATTGATATGCGCCCCACTGAACTGGCCTACGGCATATATCGCAAATGTTACGGCCAACCCCCATGTCGCACAAATCACCAGCCAGCCCGCACCTTCGGCTTTAGAGTCTTTGAGTAAGACATTGGCGACTACACCGTTGCCTAAAAATATCAGCAAGGCTGTGCCGATGAGTTCTCCCATAAATGCTGTCATGTCGTTTCAAATGTAGTGGCCGCTGCAACGCGTGTGCGCACGGCTTGAATTTCGTTTTCGGTCCGTTGTGCATCCCAATTCAGCTGTTCAGCCATCACCGCTGCAGCTTGCTCAAGCGAAGGGAGAATCGAGTCGATTTCGAAGTACAACCGGCCGGTGTGCAAGACGTAGAAGTCTTCAAGGCGCTGGAGTGACTCGTGAGCTAGAGCGTAGCGTAGTTCACTGAGTAAGAGGGCAGTTAAGGGGGCGATTGTGTCGCGGGTATCGCGAGCGTTCTGTGCGATCTGTTCGGCGTGGGTGCCGAAGTTGTGCACGAGCTGCTTTGCGTGAAAGGCGCTGAGGCCCTTCTTTTCAAGTTGCCCTGCAAGCTGCTGCGGGCTGGCGGGGCGATTGGAGCCGGGCGCAAAGTCGCCGCCGTCCAAGGTGATGCCGGCCGTGGTGCAAGCATTGAAGGGGCGGCCGTCCAGTTCATGAAGGCACTGCATAACACGGTCGGTGGTTCGCTCAGCCATCTTTCGAAAGCCGGTGAGTTTGCCCCCGGCGATGGAAATCAGGCCGCGGTCAGACACGAAAATTTCATCCTTGCGAGAAATTTCAGACGGGCCTTTTCCCGGTTCGTGAATCAAGGGTCGAATGCCGGCCCAGCTCGAGCGCACATCTTTACGTTGAAGCTGGACTTGGGGGAACATGCGCCTGACCGCTGCGAGCAGATAATCCACGTCGTCTGCTGAAACTTGGACGTCGCTGGGGTCGCCCAGGAAGTTTGTGTCGGTGGTGCCGAAATAGGTCGAATGGCCGCGCGGAATGGCAAAGAGCATCCGGCCGTCGAACACATCGAAGTACAGCGCCTCGCGCACAGGGAAAGCCGTACGGTCCACCACCAGGTGAACGCCTTTGGTGTGATGCAGGCGTTTGCCTGAAACCTTGCCGTCTTTTTGGCGGACTTGGTCCACCCAAGGTCCGGCCGCGTTGACCACTGTGCGCGCTCGAATTTCCAATGCCTTTCCGCTTAGAACGTTGCTGCAGCGTGCGCCGCAAATGCGGTCGTTCTCATCGTAGAGGAGGCTTTCTGCAGCGGTGTAATTGGCCAATTCAGCCCCCAACTTTTCAGCTGACTTGGCCACTGCAATCGTCAGCCGCGCGTCATCAGTACGGTACTCGGCATATCGAAAAGCGCCCTTTGTAATCGCGGGTGGTAGAAGCGGCTCATGGGCACAAGCCTGACGCTTGCTCAAGTAGGTTTTGCGTTCAGAGGAGATGACGCGGGCGATTCGGTCGTACACGGCCAAGCCGATATAGGCCGACCATCGCTTGAAGCTCCCGCCGCGCACGATGGGCAGCAGCATTTTTTCGGGCAGCACCAAATGCGGGGCATTGCGGTGCAAAATGGCACGCTCGCGGCCGACCTCCATCACGAGCTTCACATCGCCATGGGCGAGGTAACGCAGTCCCCCGTGGATGAGCTTTGTGGACCGGCTGCTCGTGCCCGATCCGAAAGCACTCTGCTCGACCAAGGCGACGCTCAGCCCCCGCGTCGCAGCGTCTAATGCGATTCCGCAGCCGGTGATTCCGCCGCCGATCACTAGCAGGTCAAAACACTTGCTATCCTTCATTCGTCCACCCAGCTCATGCATCGCTTTACGGCCTTCTGCCAGCCGACGTATAAGGCGTCGCGCTCGTCCTTGTCCATGGCTGGCGCAAAGGACCGGTCCACCGACCGGTTTTCACAGAAGGCTTCGCGTGACCACATATCCACGGCGAGCCCTGCAAGGCAGGCCGCTCCCACAGCCGTGGACTCGATGACGGTCGGCCGCTCCACGGGCGTGCCCAAGATGTCCGCCTGGAACTGCATCAGCAAGTTGTTCGCGCACGCTCCGCCGTCCACTTGCAACTTTTGCAAGGCGATGCCCGCGTCCTTCTCCATAGCTTGTAGCACGTCGCGCGTTTGATACGCCAGCGATTCAAGCGTCGCCTTTGCAATCTCGGCGCGGCCTGCATCTCGAGTCAGTCCGAAGATGCCCCCGCGCGCGTACATATCCCAATACGGCGCGCCCAACCCCGCAAAGGCGGGCACGACAATCACCTCGCTTGGCCCCTTGGCTTGGGCGGCGAGCGCTTCGCTTTCCGCCGCTGTATCGATGATTTGCAGCCCGTCGCGCAGCCATTGCACGGCCGCTCCAGCGATAAATATGCTGCCCTCCAAGGCGTACTGCACCTTGCCGTCTAGCCCCCAGGCGATGGTGGACAGCAGCCCGTTCTGGCTGGAAATCAGTTGGTCGCCCGTGTTCATTAGCATGAAGCAGCCCGTGCCGTATGTGTTCTTCGCCATCCCCGCCTCAAAACAAGTTTGCCCGAAAAGGGCCGCTTGCTGATCACCGGCCACCCCGCAAATGGGAATGTCCACTCCACCGTGCCGGAAGACCCCGAAGTCGCCCGACGAGTCGCGCACATCAGGCAGCATGGCCGCCGGCACATCCAAGGCCTCAAGCAGCCGCGCGTCCCAGCTCAAGTCTCGAATGTTGAACATCAAGGTCCGTGATGCGTTTGAGAAATCTGTCGCATGCACGGCGCCCCCCGTGAGGTTCCAAATGAGCCAGGTGTCCACTGTGCCGAAGAGCAGATCACCTTTTTTGGCCATCGCCCGTGCCCCGTCCACATGGTCGAGGATCCACTTCACCTTGGTCCCAGAGAAATAAGCGTCGGCGACCAGACCGGTGTTCTTCCTGATGTACGGCTCGAGCCCGCCGGCCTTGAGGTCCTCACAAATTTGTGCCGTTCTCCTGTCCTGCCATACGATTGCTCGGTGGATGGGCTCGCCCGTTTCACGGTTCCACACCACAGTGGTTTCCCGCTGGTTTGCAATCCCAATTCCTGCAATTTCAGATGCCCCTACGCCCTGTTCGTGCAAAAGCTGCTCAAACACCTCGAGCTGGCTTTCCCAGATTTCCTTAGCATCGTGCTCAACCCATCCGGGTTTTGGGAAGTGCTGCGTGAACTCTTTTTGGGCCACCCCGACGAGGGCTCCTGAGGCGTCGAAGAGCACGGCTCGGGAGGAAGTGGTTCCTTGGTCGAGGGCAACGATGTACTGGTCTTTCATCTAGACGCAATGTAGGCCGTACATTCGCGCAGCAATGAGGAATCTTGAAGCCGTCTCTCTGCGTGTTTTTTCCGCAACTATTGCGGTGCTTGTCGCGGGGATTTTTTCTAATGTTAGCGCCCAAGGGACGGTGAAAGGTTTCGTCAAAGACGCCGAAACGGGAGCGCCCGTCTTGTTTGCGGCCGTGGTTTTGAACGGCACGAACTACGGGGTTTCGACTGACGTTGAAGGGTATTTTTCCCTCTCTAAAGTTGAGCCAGGTTCCTACCAATTGGTCATTTCGTCTTTGGAATACGAAGCTCACACGGCACAGATCGACATCGTCAATGGGCGGGTATACACGCACAATGTGCAGCTGAAAAAGGGCACAATCAACCTCGACGATGCGGTGGTGAGCACCGAGCGTCAAGAGCAGCTGAGCAATGTCCACATGTCGGTGGAGAGCATTCAATCGGCAGATATTAAACGCGTTCCGAGCATTGGGGGTCAACCCGATTTGGTCCAAGTCCTGCAGACTTTGCCGGGCTTCATTTCAACAGGCGACCAAGGCGGGCAGCTGTACATCCGGGGCGGCTCGCCCATTCAGAACAAGGTGTTGCTCGACGGTATGATTGTCTACAACGCCTTTCACAGCATTGGGCTGTTCAGCGTGTTTGACACGGACATCATTTCGAATGCCGATATTTTCACGGGCGGCTTTTCTGCACGCCACGGTGGTCGCATTTCATCGATCATGGATATTTCCACGCGCGATGGCAATCTTTCGGGCCTCAGGGGAAGGGCTGGAGTGAGCCCCTTCGGTTCGAAGCTCTTGTTGGAAGGCCCGCTCGGCAAGTCAAAGGGCGGTGGCGGAGCGTCGTTCATTCTTTCGGGCAAGCGCTCCTACCTCGAGCAAAGCTCCAAAATTTTCTACAACTACATCGACGAGGACGGTTTGCCGTTCAATTTCACCGACTTGTATGGAAAGCTCACCTTTTCTGGGCAGGACGGCAGCCGCGTGAGCCTGTTTGGCTTTGATTTTTCTGATGATGTGAGTTACAAGGCCTTGTCGAACTTGAATTGGAAAAACGTTGGGGGCGGAGGCCAATTCATCCTCGTGCCTGCCGGAAGTTCGGTCTTGATGAAGGGCAATTTCGCTGCGTCAGAATACCGCATCGAGCTCGAGGAAGAAGGCGTGGCCAACCGCTACAGTCAGGTGAACGGATTCAACTTCGGGTTGAATTTTAAGTATATGATAGGCGAGGACGAAGCGCGCTACGGAATCCAAGCGGTCGGCTTGCGGACGGATTTCCACACCTTCAACGCCTTGGGCGTAGGGGTCGATCAGACGGAAAACACCACTGAGCTGGCGGGCTACTTTGACTACACCTACCACGCTGGGGACTTGATTTTGCAGCCTTCGTTCCGGTTGCAGTACTACTCGTCGCTCGGCCGATTCAGCCCGGAGCCTCGCCTGGGTGTAAAGTACAAGGCCTCCGAGCGCTTGCGACTCAAAGCCGCAGGCGGCCTCTATTCGCAGAACTTGATTTCGGCCAATTCAGACCGGGACGTAGTCAACCTGTTTTACGGCTTCCTTTCCGGTCCCGGCAACCTCCAAGCCGAGATGGTCACCCCGGAGGGCGAGATTCGAGAAATTACGCACAACTTGCAAACGGCCACCCACGCTATCGTTGGTTTTGAGTATGATCTCACCGAGCGGATCAACGTCAATATTGAGGCTTACACCAAGTGGTTCACGCAGCTCACCAATATGAACCGCAACAAGCTCTTCCCCGACACGCCTGATTTTTACGATGTTCCGGACGCCCAGCGCAAGGATTTCGTTGTGGAGACGGGCCGCGCCGAGGGCTTGGATGTGGTGCTCAAGTACGAGGACAAGTTCAATTACTTGTGGTTTGTGTATTCCTTGGGCAACGTCGATCGTTGGGATGGATTCCAGTGGTACGACCCCGTTTTTGACCGCCGGCACAATGTGAATTTCCTGGCTTCGCGCCGTTTCGGCAAGGCCTTGGGCTGGGAAACTTCATTCCGTTGGAATCTCGGTTCAGGCTTGCCTTTTACCCAGACCCAAGGCTACTACCAGCCCGTGGCCATTGACAACGGGGTGGGGACAGATTACTTGACGACCAATCCGGTGGAACTGGGGGTTTTGTTTGGTGATCTGAACGCTGGACGTCTTCCGATGTACCATCGCCTCGACTTGTCGCTGCGGCGCAAGGTTAAATTTGGCGAGCGTTACGAGCTCGATGCGACGGCGAGCGTGACCAATGTCTACAGCCGTGCAAACGTGTTTTACATCAATCGTATCACAGGCGAGCGTGTGGACCAGCTGCCTTTCCTGCCGTCAATCGGCTTGGACATGACTTTTTAATTGATCGCAGCCTTAAGCGGGCTGGGCGAAGTTTCGAAGCTGCCGTGCTTGCGACCGGGCGTCTTCCGTGATTTCACTGCCGCTGAGCATCGCAGCGAGTTCTTCGATGCGGGCTTCTTCATCAAGCTCTTCGATGTGAGTCAGAGCCGTTCCATCGCCCGTGGACTTGGAAATGCGCTGCTGATGCTCGGCGCGGGCCGCCACTTGTGGCAGGTGCGTGATGACAATCACTTGCGTGCTCTGCGCAATGTCGG
>JAQWTJ010000003.1 GCA_029242765.1 Flavobacteriales bacterium
TCGGTTAGAATAACGTCTGGATCGAAATCATCGGCCCCGGCATACACATGTGTCCTGCGGTGTCCGACAATATTGAAGCCACCCGTGGATGATTCGGACAAATCCATCATCTCGGGGTGTAAAACGATGGGTTGTTGCCCATCTCTACTGTTGGCAGCTAAAATGTTGATGTCATCTCCATAGTTTGTAGAGGGGTCTCCAGCATAAAAATGTTGGGCTTGGACAAAATCAACTGAGGTTGTTGCATTGAGGTTTAGTTTCAGTAGAAACGGCACCCTGTCATTTGGTGCTGTCGCCTGCGAAGCATCCAAGTACTCAGGGTCATTGGCATAGCCTGAGACGGCTATCACGTGAGGATCCGTAGCTCCTACGAACCGGTAGGTTGTATATCCCTTAATAGTAATTTCTGAACTTGAATAGGTGTATGCTCCATCGATATGTAGGGCTTTCGGGAGGCTAATAATAGTACCATACGGAGTAAAGCGCAGGAATGCAAGGCCACTGTTTCGCGTCCAATTGCATGTCTGAGCTATTTCAAAAATTTGGGTCCCATTTTCTGTGGACTCTATTGCGATGGTTGCTGCACTGGAGGCGACAATGTGCCTGTCAACTCTAGGGTCACTGCTCGTGGTTGTTTCCAGCGCAGTGGTTTTGGCCCATGCCACCGTTCCTTCATAATCAACCAATGCACTAAGTATCGATTGATGGTGTTCTGATGTGCCTTGAACCGTTTGATAGTTGAAGTTCGCTGAACCAGAAATGAAATAGCCATGATCGGGCACCTCGACAACATGAGTCCCCATATCATGGTCGCCAAAGTCCAAATATGACAGTGGAGAATCAATGCCATTGATCCAGTTTATCGTGGCAGCGTTATTGTCATCAGGTTCAGGTATGTCAACACTCATAACCGCTGCGACGCGCTCCTCTGGGAGTGCAAGTCCATTTTGTCCTCCGAGCCACCCCGTAAGGATCAGCTTTCCAAAGGATTTGATGCCGTGCAGGATGACCAGTCCTTTCTCATCTCCAGTGGGGCTTGTCGGTTCTTTGATTTCGGAAACCGCAACCGGGTTGCCATTGTTGGTGTTGAAGCGTATCAGCATGGTCCGAGCAGGTGCGCCGTTTGCTGGATCGGGCATTCTTAATGCGACCAATACCGCACTATTTCCATCAATCGGAATGACGTGCATAGCCCTGAGCCCGGCTTCGAAATTGTAGTCTTGCTCCCAAGAAACACCCCCCGCGCTATTGATGCGTGCAACCCGGACATGCGGTGCACCTCCAGCCAAAGGGCCTTCTATGGAAGCGACAGTGGACGCAATAATTCGATCGCCTTCATAAACAGCGTCATCTGCAACACAAGTGTAGGCGACTGGGTCTGGATGGGTGAGAATGTTGTGGAATTGGGCTGAAACAACGCCGCTGAAAAGCAGGGCGATTGCCGCAATAAGAGTGCGCGTGGTGAGCATCATACAGAATTTGGTCAAGAGGGACAAGTTCGTGAATTCGAGTGAGGATGTCAAGTGTGCGTTGCCTTGAGGTGAGAGATTGAAAGTGTACATTGTGTTATAAGTCAGGGCCTTCGGTGTTTTCCGAGAGCCATTACGGCCGCAAATTGGACGCAATTTCTACTTTCCTTGATGACGATTGACATCGCCAAAAGGGGCAATTCGTCAGTTATCCTAGTAAAAAGGTCGAGAAAATCACGGCGCCGACAGCCATAAATACAAGGGTGTACGGCAGGATGTCCCGGGCTTGCAGGCCGGTGATGCCCAGCAGGGGAAGCGCCCAAAAAGGTTGGAGCATATTGGTGAGCTCGTCGCCGTAGGCCATGGCCATGATGGCGCTTTTGAGTGGGATGCCCAGTTCGGCAGCCGCAGCTATGAGGACGGGGCCTTGGACGGCCCATTGGCCGCCGCCGCTGGGGACGAAGATGTTGACCAATCCCGCAGAACACATGGTGATCCATTCGAAGCTGTTCGGGCCGGCGATGTCAATGAGGGCACTGGAAATATTGTGGGCAAGACCGGTGCCGGTGAGCAGGCCCATGATGCCGAAATACAGTGGGAATTGGATGAGGATGCCGGTGGCCCCGCCGATGGCCTCTTGAGTGGCAGCGAGAAATCGGGCGAGCTTGCCGTGCAGCAGCAGCGCAGTGGCGAGCAGCACTTGGTTCGTCCAATCGGGCGTGATGAAGCCGAGCCGCAGCGCGTCGGGATGCTGGACCGCTTCGCCAACTGACAGGGCCAGCACCAGGGCGCCGGCTACGGCGGCCAGGGGGCTGATTCGTGCGAGCAAGTTGCTCTGTTTTTGGGCGGGGGCGTTGAGTTCGAGCGGCTCGGGCAGTGGGGTGGAGTCTCCCGGCTTGCGCCGGCCCAGCCACCAAGCGGTGGCTGTGATGGCGCCGATGAGCAAAACGGTCAGCCCGAGATTGCCAGCTGAAAATACGGTGTCAGCCAATGGAATAGTTGAAGGCATGGTTGCGGGGTTCAGCCCAGCAAGTGAGGCCATGTCGGCAAGGTGGCCCGGCTCGGCTACCTTGATCGGGGCGGAGCCGCTGAGTCCGCCGTGCCAGACCATGAGTCCGGTATAGCCCGAGGCGCCAATCAGACCGTAGTTCAGCCGGCGCCCGTCGCGGGCCGCCCGCTCGCCCACCTTGCGGGCGAGCACAGCGCCAACAATCAGCCCGAGCCCCCAATTGAGCCAAGCTGTGGAGCAGGCCACCAGCGCTACAGTTGCCGCCGCTCGCGAAGTGGTGTTGCCCGTCCAGCTCACGACGCAATCAATCGCGCGACAGGCCAAGGGGCTTAGCGCCAGCGCATGGCCCAGCACCAGCATGAACATGGCTTGGAACGCGAAGACAATCAGCGGTCTGTTCCACAAACCGCCATGCCATGCCTGCGCGACCTCCTCGATAGAGGAGCCGGCAATCCACGCCATAGCGGCTGTAAAGAAAGTAAGCCCCAGCGCAATGGCTAAGGGCGATGGCACCCATTCAAAAGACGAGCGCTCGTCCATCAATTAAAACGGCAGATCGTCGTCGGCAGCCGTATTGGTTCCCATAGCTGGTGCAGGCTCAGAAGCCATCACCGGTGCGGGAGCTGCGGCAGCATCAGGTGATGCAGCATCTTGTTCCACACTTGTGTTTTGCGGTGCAGCCGCGTTAGCAGCGTCCATCTTTTCGACGCGCCAAGCGTTCAAATCCACGTAATAACGGTCGTTGTACTCGCGTCCTTTGACGTCAAACTTAACGTTCACTATATCGCCCACTTGAACCGAATCCAACTGTTCAGACTTTTCCTTCAAAGCGGAAAACTTCACGTCTGACGGGTATTGATCCTGCGTGGTGATCACGAAGTCCCGCTTGTAAAAACCTGAATCAAACGTCTGCGCATCCCAGATGCGCTTGACAGTGCCCTTCATTTCATAACTCATACTGCAAAGATGCGAGGCTATACGCAAACAGAAGCGATTTCCGACAAAATGAAATCAACCATGATTGAACGACCGCAAAGTCATCCAGGCCTCAGCGACCTGTCCGGCGTCAATTTGACCGGCAGCACGGCGGTGCAGTGCCTCTTCCAGTGCAGCGCCTTGCCCTTCGAGTTCGATGAAGATATCGGCGAGCTCTACAAGTTTGTGTTCGTTGACCTGGGTTTCGTCCGGCATACCGTCTGCTCCAGCAAGTTGGGCCAATTGATTTCCTGTTAGTATGGCACTTTTTCGAATGTCGGCAGGCAATGCGTCAAAGCCCATCCCAATTTCGCCCAGCGGCTTGCGAATTTCGAAGAGCGCTTCGCCTGAAGCCCGAACGTAGGTGTTTCCGCCGCAGCGCCCCACCAAATCCAGCAGTGCAGGGTCCGGTAGGCCCTTTTCGTTGAGCACTTTGGTGGCGATGTGCATTTGGACCACTTCGCACATGACGAGGTTGCCCGCACCGCTCTGGGTTCCGAGCGAGACGACTTCGCGCACCTCACATTCGAGGGCGACCGGGCATTCCAAGGCGCGCGGCGGTGCAACTTTTGAGGAGGGCACCGCTGTGAAGCCCGCCTTGGCGAACTCGTCTACGCCTTCTGCAAAGTCGCAACTGGCCAGTGACGTGGCGTGCACCGAGGCGTAATCGACCAGGTGGATCACCACTTGTGGCACGGCGAGTACGTTGTCGTGGGTGTGTTTGGTGCTGCCGTCGGAGCCTCGCCGGTTCGGTGAGAAGATGCAAAGCGGCGGCCGTGTCGAAAACACGTTGAAGTAGCTGAACGGTGCAAGGTTCGGTCGCCCTTGCGCATCGACAGTGCTGACCAAGGCAATCGGTCGCGGCGATACACTGCCTAGCAGCAGCCCATGTGCCGTCCTCGTGTCAAGTTCGGCGAGGTCGAAGGTCTGGAATTCGTTCATGGCGAGTTCTACGGTTCAGGCCTTGACGGTTCAGGCCTTGCCCGTGGCCTCTACATCGGCGACGGTGCCCATCACTTTGTCTTCGAGCGCCCTGCGATGGTCGTCGAGCTTCCCAGCCAATTCACCATCGGCAGCACCCAATATGCGCGCAGCGAGCAAGCCGGCATTCGCTCCTCCGTCCAATGCAACGGTGGCCACGGGGATGCCGCTGGGCATTTGAAGGATGCTCAAGATGCTGTCCCAGCCGTCAATGGAGTTTGAACTCCGGATGGGGACGCCGATGACAGGAAGGGAGGTGAGTGAGGCGGTCATACCGGGCAGATGGGCCGCTCCACCGGCGCCGGCAATGATCACGCCGAGGCCGTTGTCGCGGGCGCTTTCAGCGTAGTCAATCATACGGCGCGGTGTGCGATGCGCACTGATTACCGTGATTTCAAAAGGAATGCCCAGAGAGGCGAGCGCGTCGGCCGCCTTTTGCATTACAGGAAGATCACTCTTGCTCCCCATGATGATGCCCACTTTCTTCATGGGGCGAAGATACGCGTCATGGTGCGATCAACGAGACCACACATGCTGTGAACAAGCAGGCCACGGTGCCGCCCAGCAGGGCTCGGAATCCTAGACGGGCGAGGTCCTTTCTCCGCGAGGGGGCCAGCACACCGATGCCGCCCACTTGGATGCCGATCGAAGCAAAATTGGCAAAACCACACAGCACGTAGGTCGCAATGAGCACACTGCGCTCGCTATGAAAAAGGCCATCCGACTTCATCCCGCCCATCGTCACGTAGGCGTAGAACTCATTGATGACGGTCTTCTCGCCAAGCAATTGTCCCACCAACAGCACATCCGAAGATGCTACGCCGGTGAGCCAGGCCAGTGGCGCACCCACATAGCCCAAGATGTACTGTAAACTCAGCGAGTCAAATCGGCTGCCCGGGACATTTGAGATGGCATCATTCAGTCCTGTCCAGCCGCCCATCCAGCCCAGAATGTCGTTGAAAAAGTAGACCAGCGCGGTGAAGACCAAGAGCATCACACCCACATTGGCCGCAAGCATCAATCCGTCGCGCGTACCGGTCGACAGAGCTTCTAGGACATTGGTCGCTGTGCTCTTCTCGAGTTTCACATTTTCAATTTCACTCTCTTTCTTGTCCACCTCAGGCACCAAGAGTTTTGAAGTGGCTATAGCTGCGGGCGCTGAAATGATAGAGGCCGTCAAAAGGTGTGTGGCGAAGTAGGCTTGCTGCACGGGGTCATCCCCGCCAAGAAATCCAACGAAAGCAGCGAACACGCTGCCGGCGATGGTCGCCATGCCCCCGGTCATCACGCACATCAACTCCGATTTGGTCATTTTATCGAGGTAGGGACGAATCAATAGTGGGCTTTCGGTCTGACCCAGAAAGACATTCGATGCAGCGCTCAGGCTCTCCGTTCCACTGAGTTTCAAGGTGCGGTGCATAAGCCAGGCGAAGCCTTTGATGAACAGCCCGAGGATGCCCAAGTGGTGCAACAATGCGCTGAATGCGCTGAAAAACACGATGGTCGGTAGAATCCGGAAGGCAAAGTTGATGAGTTCCGGGGCCATTTCACCGCCCATCACGAAACTGCCAAAGAGGAATTCGCTACCGTAATCCGTGTAGCCAATCACCCGAACGAAGCCCTCGGCAATGACTGCAAATGCACCTTCCACATACGGAGCACGTAAAATTAAGAGGGCTAGAATGAACTGCAGCGCTATCGCTCCGCCCACAGTCCGCCAACGGATGGCCTTGCGCCGGGTCGAGAACAACATACAGATTCCCGTGAACACAAAGAGGCCTAGGATGGGTTGGAGAATGTGCATGAAGTACAGGTTGAGGCCTCTTATTTCTCGCCTCGTCGGTCGAGCTCGTCGCGCAATATAGACGCGCGCTCGTAGTTTTCGTGTTTGATTGCTCGATCGAGTTCCTCGTGGAGTTCCTCCACTGACAAATCAGAAAATCCTTCGACTTTTTTTCGTGATTTTGGCGGCGCTGAGTCGTCCGGCATTTCCTGGATTTCTTCGTTCCCCTCAGGGTCCACGGCCGCTTCATCCATCACGTGGTCATAACAGAAAACGGGGCATTCAAACCGAACGGCAAGCGCCACAGCGTCAGAGGACCGCGCGTCGATTTCTAGGTTTTCGCCGTGCTGTTTGCAGACCAGTTTGGCGAAGAAGATGCCCTCCACGAGATTGTAAATCAGCACTTCCTCCAGCTGGATCTCAAAGCTATCAGCCATATGCTTGAACAAGTCATGCGTCAGCGGACGGCTGGGCTTCATTTTCTCGAGTTCGATTGCGATGGACTGGGCTTCATTTTGCCCGATTACAATCGGCAAGCGGCGCTTGCCCTCGACTTCTTTGAGCACCATGCTATAAGCCCCACTGGTGGAGCCGCTGGGCACGATGGCCGAAATTTCGAGCTCGATTTTCTTCATTCAGTCGAGGGCCTTGACGGCAGCTGTCAATTTAGGCACCACATCGAATGCATCGCCTACGATGCCGTAATCGGCGGCTTTGAAGAAAGGCGCCTCCGGATCGGTGTTGATTACGACGATCACTTTCGAGTTGTTTACGCCTGCCAAATGCTGGATGGCGCCCGAGATGCCCACGGCGATGTAAAGGTTTGGACGGATTGCAATACCCGTTTGCCCCACGTGTTCGTGGTGCGGGCGCCAGCCGATGTCTGAAACCGGGCGCGAGCACGCTGTTGTGGCGCCCAGCGCATCCGCTAGATCTTCAATGATGCCCCAGTTTTCAGGGCCTTTAAGTCCTCGGCCGGCAGAAACGACAAGTTCTGCTTCTGGCAATGGAGCGCGGTCACCGCTCGCAGGTTGTGCCGCTTCGATAACCGCCACCCGGCACACGCCGGTGTCCGCAGCAAACGGCTCAACAGCGGCAGCAGCGCCGTCGTCGGAGCTGATGCCGAAGGCGTTCGGGGTCGTCGTGATGACCCGCTTGGCCGTATTGGCAGCCACTTGAGCAGTGGCCTTTCCGCTGAATACATTTCGTTTGATCGTGTTGCCTTCTGGGCGGCCGGTCACCCCAGCAATCAGTCCCGCTCCAAGGCGCACCGCAACGCGTGGCGCTACAGCGCGACCGCTGTGGTCGTGCGCCATCACCACGGCATCTGCGCCTTCCTGCTCAACGGCGGCTGAAACCAGACGTGAAGATTGGCCAAAATCCAAATCATCGCTGCAATGCAAGACCCGGTTGACACCCACGGCTCCAAGGCCGCCGTCCCCCTCGAGAGCTCCACTGATCACAGCAATCGCCTCGCCTTCCTGCGCCGCATAGTTTGCAGCTTCCAATGACGCTTTGGTAGCCTGGCCCCCTTGTGTTTGAACGTATACAATACTCTTCATGACTAAATCTATAGGGGCTTAAATGGCTTTTGCTTCTTCGCGCAACAAGCGGATAAGTTCTGCTGGATTGTCAGCGTCGACCAATTTGACACCTGACTTTGCAGGGGGCAACGCAAAGCTCGCTACGCTTGTTGTAGCCTGAGCGCCACAGGACTCCACCACATCAAGCGGCTTGGAACGTGCGCCCATAATGCCGCGCATATTAGGAATGCGTTGCTCGGACATGCCTTTAGACGCGCTCAACACGTACGGTCCGTCGACGGACACCTTCTCAATGCCGTTCACTGTATCGCGCTGCATGACCGCCTTTCCATCCTCATAATCGAGCGATGTCGCCCAAGTCACCAAGGGCAAATCCAGCATCTCAGCAAGCATGCCCGGAACGATGCCCCCGTTGTGGTTGATTGTTTCCTTGCCGCAAAGCACGGCATCATATGCTCCGCTCTTTGCAACTGCGGCCAATTCAGCCGCCACTTGCATTGCATCCATAGGCGCTGTATTCACGCGAATCGCCTTGTGCGCTCCAATGGCCAAGGCCTTCCTTATGATGGGGTCGCAATCGGCTTCGCCAACGGTCACTGTGGTGACTGACCCGCCGCTTTTTTCCACCAATTCGATGGCACGGACCAGGGCGTACCACTCGTCGTACGGGTTGATGATGAATTGGACACCCGACTCGTCGAACGACTCACCGCCTTCAGTGAAACTGATTTTGGTGGTCGTGTCGGGGGATTTGCTGATGCAAACTAGAAACTCCATTTCTTTGATTGATACTTCGAGCCAATTTTGACTCCGGTTTGAAGAGCCGCGAAGTTAATCCTCAATCGCCGCTCCTCGTCGTACATTTGTCGCCTCAAATTTTACAAATGCGTACGATTCAATATCGCGAGGCGGTCTGCGAGGCTATGAGCGAGGAAATGCGCCGGGACGACCGCGTGTTTTTAATGGGCGAAGAAGTGGCCGAATACAATGGCGCTTACAAAGCATCAAAAGGTATGCTCGATGAGTTCGGTGCCAAGCGCGTGATTGACACGCCCATTGCCGAACTTGGTTTTTCTTCCATCGCTGTAGGTGCGGCCATGAACGGTTTGCGCCCGATTGTAGAGTTTATGACTTGGAATTTCGCCGTTCTGGCAGCTGACCAGATTATCAATCACGCAGCCAAGATGCTGCAGATGTCAGGTGGCCAATTTCCTATACCCATTGTGTTCCGAGGCCCGAACGGCCAAGCCGGTCAGCTCGCCGCAACGCATTCGCAAGCTTTTGAGAATATGTACGCCGCCATCCCCGGCCTCAAAGTGGTCACGCCCTTTACGCCTTACGACGCAAAAGGCCTCATCAAAAGCGCCATCCGTGACGAGGACCCTGTGCTTATCATGGAGTCTGAGAAGATGTATGGCGACAAGGGCGATGTGCCTGATGGTGAATTTTTAGTGCCCATCGGTGTGGCGAACATCCGCCGCACGGGCACGGACTGCACCGTGGTCTCCTTTGGGAAAATCCTTAAAACTGTTCACGAAGCGGCCGATGTGCTCGCAGCTGAAGGCCTTGAAGTGGAGATAGTAGACCTCCGAACCATCCGTCCGCTCGACCTCGACACCATCGTGGAGAGCGTTAAAAAGACCGGCCGACTCGTCATCGTCGATGAGAGTTTCCCGGTGGCAAGTATGGCTTCTGAAGTATCTTATCGTGTTCAACGTCATGCATTTGACTACCTCGATGCGCCCATTCGTCGCGTGTGCCAAAGTGATACGCCTTTCGCATTTGCCACCACATTAATTGAAGAAGCATTGCCGCAAGTCACAGACGTTGTGAGGGCAATCAAAGACGTTGCGTACGTGGCTTGATTTGCTGATTACCTTCGCGCCCCAATAAAACTAACCTAAGACTACTTTACTATGGATCAGGTCCTTTACCTCGTATCAGCCCTCGCAATTTTCGGACTGGTGGTTATGATGTTCAAAGCAAAATGGGTCACTGCTCAATCGCCGGGCAATGAGCGCATGAGTGAAATTGCCGGTCACATTCGCGATGGCGCCTTGGCTTTCCTCTCAGCGGAGTACCGCCTGCTGAGCATCTTTGTCGTTATCGCCAGCGCGGTGCTTTATTATGTGAGCACACTTGTTGAAGACACGCATTGGTTCATTGTGGTGGCCTTCATTCTCGGCGCGATTTTTTCTGCTTTGGCTGGAAACATAGGCATGCGCATAGCTACAGCAGCAAACGTGCGCACTACGCACGCGGCCCAAACCTCTTTGCCGGAGGCCTTGAAGGTCAGCTTCACAGGCGGCACGGTTATGGGGCTCGGCGTGGCCGGTCTGGCCGTGCTTGGTTTGAGCTTGCTGTTCATGGGCTTGGTTTCAGCTTTTATGAAGGACGGTTGGGATTACCACCAAATGGTGATGGTCCTTGAGGCGCTTGCGGGTTTCTCTTTGGGCGCTGAGTCCATTGCACTGTTTGCCCGTGTAGGCGGAGGCATTTACACCAAGGCTGCCGACGTCGGAGCCGATCTCGTGGGCAAGGTGGAAGCCGGCATCCCCGAGGATGATCCGCGCAACCCGGCCACCATCGCCGACAATGTGGGTGACAATGTGGGCGACGTAGCTGGCATGGGTGCCGACCTCTTCGGTTCGTACGTGGCCACGGTGCTTGCATCAATGGTGTTGGGCAACTACTTGATTCGCGATATGAACGGTATTGATGACGCTTTCGGCGGCATCGGTCCCATTTTGCTTCCACTGGTGATTGCGGGTTTGGGCATCGTTTTCAGCTTGTTCGGCACGCTTTTCGTTCGCGTTAAAGGGAATGACGTCAAGGAATCACAGGTGCAAAATGCTATGAACCTAGGCAACTGGGCCTCCATCGCCTTGACCGGCATTGCTTGCTACTTTGTTATCGATCATATGCTCCCCGCGGAGCTCACGATGGATTTCTTCGGCGAGGGCCTTCGCACCTTTTCAAACATCCAAGTGTTTTACGCTGTGCTTGTGGGCCTCTTTGTGGGCGGCGCCATCAGTTTTATGACCGAGTACTACACGGGCATGACGAAAAAGCCCGTGTTCGACATCGTACAGAAGTCATCTACAGGTGCGGCCACGAACATCATCGCCGGCCTTTCCACGGGCATGATGTCAACGTTTGGACCGGTGTTGTTGTTTGCAGGCGCCATTTGGAGCACGTATGAGCTCGCTGGATTTTATGGTGTGGCTATTGCAGCCAGCGCGATGATGGCTACGACGGCGATGCAATTGGCCATCGACGCCTTCGGCCCAATCGCCGATAACGCCGGCGGCATTGCTGAGATGAGTGAGCTTCCTAGTGAAGTGCGCGAACGCACGGACATCCTCGATTCTGTGGGCAACACGACCGCTGCCATAGGCAAGGGCTTCGCGATTGCTTCAGCTGCGTTAACCGCATTGGCTCTGTTTGCCGCCTACGTGACTTTCACGGAAATCGACGGTATTAATATCTTCAAGGCCGACGTGCTCGCTGCCCTATTCATCGGCGGTATGATCCCCGTGGTCTTCTCGGCGCTGGCTATGAGCTCTGTGGGCAAGGCCGCCATGGAAATGGTGAAAGAGGTGCGCCGCCAGTTCAAGGAAATTCCTGGAATCATGGAAGGCAAAGCGACCCCGGAGTACAGCAAATGCGTCGACATTTCGACCCGCGCTGCTTTGCGTGAGATGCTGTTGCCAGGTGCTATCACGATCATTTCGCCAATCATCATCGGCTTTACTATGGGCGCTGAACCTCTCGGTGCGTACATGGCCGGAGTCGCAGTGAGCGGCGTGGTGTGGGCGATTTTCCAGAACAACGCGGGAGGTGCTTGGGACAATGCGAAAAAGAGCTTTGAGGCCGGCGTGGAAATCGACGGTGAGATGACCTATAAAGGATCCGATGCTCACAAGGCGGCCGTTACAGGCGACACGGTGGGCGATCCGTTCAAGGATACCTCCGGCCCTTCAATGAACATCTTGATCAAACTCACCTGCTTGGTGGGCTTGGTGATTGCACCAATTCTTCCAAAGGGAGCCCACAACCATTTGGAGACTCATCCTCATGCCAACACGACGATAGAAGTGCAGGCTGAAATGCCTGCTGAGCAGACCGTTGAGACCGTTGTGCTGACTGAAAACCACTGATTATTATGCGTACTCTTTCATTCCTTCTTCCCGCTGCGATTGCAGTGGTGTTTACGTCTTGCAGCGCGGGAGACGATTCGGCCGAGGCCTCGGGCGACTCGAACGACTCAGCCGTTGGAGCGGCTGGACTGGGCTATAGTGCCTTGCCGCTGCTATGAGAAGGGGCTGCGAGAAATTGAGGTGGAACGTTGCCGTGAGGGCAAGCGCGACCCCAACTTCTTGGTGGAATTGAAGAAGTGCAGCGAAAAGAGGATGACACCCACAAGCGCCATTAACAACGTTCCGTTGGACGGCGAGTACCGCTTTGATCGCAAGACCTCTATGATCCATTGGACTGGCCGCAAGATTGCAGGAGAACACAGCGGATCAATTAAAATTCGAAGCGGTGCATTCACTGTAACCCACGGCGCCATCATAGGCGGTGAGATTGTAGTGGAAATGGGCACAATCCAATCGGGCGATCTCAAGGGTGAGGACAAAACCAATCTCGAAGGCCACCTGCGCAGCGATGATTTCTTCGGCACCAAGGAACACCCCACGGCTACTTTTACACTGCAGAAATCTAAGGTGGACGCCAGCGGCGGCGTGGAGGTTTCCGGAGTGCTGACCATCAAGGGCGAATCACAGCCCGCTACGGCATTGCTTTATTTTGCAGCCGGTGAGACGGTGGTGGCCACCGTCAAAATGATCTTCGACCGCACCGATTTCGGTATCCGCTATGGGAGCGGTTCGTTTTTTGACGACCTCGGAGATCGGGCAATCAACGATGAGGTGACTCTGAAGATGTTGCTCGTCGAGAGCTTTGAAGACCGCAAAATGCTCTAAGCCCAGTTAGCTGAGCTTCGCAGTTCAGGTTTGGAACAGGCCGTGCAACTCCCGGTCTACGCCTGACACAATTTTACCGAGATCTTCGGGGTTGTTCTCGAAATCTAAGTTGTCCACGTCAATGATTAGCACCTTCCCTCGGCTGTAGGTGGAAATCCACGCCTCGTAGCGCTCGTTCAAACGGTGCAAATAGTCAAGGCGAATCGACTCTTCGTATTCGCGTCCGCGCTTGGAGATCTGCTCCACGAGGTTGCCAACGCTCGAGCGCAAGTAAATAATCAGGTCGGGTGGAGAAATAAAGTTCTCCATCAATTCGAAGAGCTTTATGATGTTCTCGTGGTCCCGCGTGGACATCAGGCCCATGGCTTGGAGGTTGGGCGCAAAAATGAACGCATCCTCGTATACCGTGCGGTCTTGAACAATTGGTTTACCTGATGTCTTCAACGCGTGAAGCTGGGCGAAGCGGTCCGACAAGAAGTGAATCTGCAAGTTGAAAGACCAACGCTGCATGTCCTTGTAGAAATCGTTTAAGTAGGGGTTGTCCTCCACGCTTTCAAAATGTGGGGTGATTTTGTATTGATTCGCGAGAAGGCGTGTCAACGTGGTCTTGCCCGACCCAATATTACCGGCGATAGCTATGTGCATGTGGAGGAAAATGAGGCGGCAAAGTAGCGCGCAGGATGTGGCTTACAAAGATTCTTGGCTGTGGTTTATCAACGGATTCGCCACCGTGCGAATTTCTTGGCTGTAGCAGGGGTCCATACTGAGTCGGGGCACTTTGAATTGGCCGCCCAATTTCTCGCGTCGTCGCATCCATTTCATAAAGGTTCCGGGCGGTACGAGTTTCAACTCTGGCATGCCAAGCACGTGATTTCCGCTTCGTTTCGCGTCATAGTCGGAATTGAGGGCCCGAAGTTTTTCGTCCAGTACGGCCGCGAAATGTTCAGGGTCGATTGATGATCGGCTGGCGTGCGGCTTGCTCCATTCCACGGTCCACGCGTGATGATCCAATCCGTTTTCCAATCGAACCGCTGTAGCCGTCCATTCTCGCACTTCCACCCCGAACACGCTTGCCGCTGAAGCCATCGCCACTTCGGCGTCGCCCACCATCAACTCTTCACCGGCCAAGTTGAGGTGCGCCTGCGTGCGTCCGGCCACTTGGAAGCGGTAGGGCTTGCGTGAAGTGAAGCGGATTACGTCGCCGATGAAATAGCGGTGCAGCCCGCCATTGGTCGATATGATAGGCGCATAATCCACGCCGACTTCGATTTCTTCGAGCCCCAAGGTGTCAGGGTGCTCAGGCAGAAAACCGTCTGCCATTTGGGATAATGGCATGAACTCATACCAAATACCGTAGTCGAGCATGAGGAGTAATTCATTGGAACCCAGGACGTCTTGGATGCCAAAGCAGCCCTCGGAAGCATTGTAGGACTCGATCAAGTCGAGCTTACCCGTGGGCGTCATGCGCTTAAAGGCATCCGCGTATGGACTGAAAGCCACGCCACCGTGCATGTACATCTGCAGGTTTGGCCAGACTTTGTGGAGGTCGGATTCCCCAGACAATTCCAGCACGCGCTCCAGCACCACTTGCGTCCAGCTCGGCACCCCGGCCAAGATGCGCACGTCTTTGGTCATGGTGCGCCGGGCCATCTTTTCGATTTTCTCGTCCCAAGATTCCATCAACGCGATGTCGCGCGATGGAGTTCGGCGCATTTCGCACCACATGGGCAAATTGCGGATGAGCAGGGCGGAAAGGTCGCCTGTCAAAGGAGCATGTTCTTCATCGGGCCTGTGGCTGGACCCCGCAACAACCAAATGCTTCCCTCCGTACAATCGAGCATTGGGCACGTTGTGGACGTATAGCGCCAGCAAGTCTTTCCCGCCCTTGTAATGGCAGTCTTTCAATGCGGCTTCGGTGACGGGGATGAACTTGCTTCGGTTGCTGGTTGTGCCGGAACTCTTGGCGAGCAGCCGGACGATCCCGGGCCATAGCACGTTGGCCTCGCCTGCGCGCGCGCGCTCTATCCAGGGATGCAATTTTTGGTACGACCGAACCGGTACAGCGTCCTTGTATTGCTGAGCCGTCATGTGTGCCGAAACCCGATGTTCGCGTCCGAAGTCCGTTTGCTCGAGCTGCAGGAGGTGCTCGCTCAGCACATCGTGCTGCACCTCCACGGGGTACTTTCGAAACAAGTCAATCTGGTGGATGCGTTTGCGGATGAACCAGCTGAAAACGGTGTTGACGGGCATGGGGTGGGAGGGCTGTAGCCGACAGGTTGATGACTTACTTGCTGATGCGGTGGAAGTCTTGGTTGTCTTCTTCAATATCGTTTTTGACAACGGCCATTTTTGCAGCAATCATGGCCCACATCCGGTCCTTGGCGATTACGCGGTTCATAGCTTGGACGTCGTTGTCCGCTGCGAGTGCCATGTCAGCCAGCAGATGTTCACCGCTTCTTCTGAGCCATGCGATGGCCGATTTCTCGCCTTCAGCTCCGCGGATCAGGGCCATGAGTTGAGGATGCCCATTTTTCATGAGCCAATCTCGGGCGCTGGCCACATTTCGCAAGGCGTAGCAAAACAAGCCCAATTCAGGGTAGCCGGTCTTGATCAGGCCGTCGCGCAGCGTGGTATGGCCCGAAATGGCTTGGCCCCAGGCTACAATCACTTTCGATGGGTACTTCCTCCTCACGTGGCAAATGTGGGCAAACTTCCTGAACATTCAAGGCCCGCCGGCTGCAGGGGCTTACTTTCGCGGCTTGCCAGAGACAGACCCTCAGCCCCAGCAGCCCCGCATCTACACCCGAGGGTTTTATCAGCTGTGCACGAGTACCGTGTTGTTCATGGCGAGCTTCGGTATGATTATGCCCGAGTTGCCAGCCCACCTTGAGGCGATGGGGGGCGCTGAGCACATCGGCTTGATCATCGGTGTTTTCACATTGGCTGCGTTCATTTCGCGGTTCTTCAGCGGCCGAATTGCTGATTTGGCAGGCCGAAAAAAGGTGATGATCATCGGCACGATTGTGACGGCGGCTGCTGGGTTTGGCTACTTGGTGGCTGTGGGCGTCACGTCATTCTTTGTCTTGCGATTTCTGCACGGATTTTCCACGGGCTTCCGCCCGACGGGCACCACGGCGATGCTCGCTGACATCATCCCCAAGAGTCGTCGCGGTGAGGCGCTTGGATATCTGGGCATTGCGGGCAACACGGGCATGGCAGCAGGCCCTGTATTGGGATCGTATTTGGCGGTTGAATTCGGCATGGACGCCATGTTCATTATGAGTTCAGTGCTGGGGATTCTCAGCTTGTGGATTACGTTTAAGCTTCCTGAGTCCCTGCCGAATCCGCGCAAAGTGAGCCTCGGAGACCTGAACATATTCAAGGGAGGAATCATTGACGTCAAGGCCTGGCCAGCGGCACTTTTTCTGTTGCCCATAGCCTTCGCTTTCGGAGTCTTCCTTACCATCACACCAGATTTTGTCGAGCATCTGGGCTACGTCTACAAGGGTTCGTTCAATACAATTATGATTAGCAGCGCAATTGCTATGCGTGTCTTTGCAGGGCGTGCGAGCGATCGCTATGGCCGGCAACCGCTGTTGTTCTTTGGAGCCATTTTACTCTGTGCTGGAATGTGGCTGCTTTCGGTGGCCGAGACGAAGGCGATGGCCTCGGTGGGCGGTGTAGTCTATGGCCTGTCTATCGGCATCAATATGCCCACCATTTTTGCTTGGACGGCTGATTTGGCCAGCAGGGGCAAGGTGGCAATGGCTTTGGGAACCATGCTCATGGCTCTTGAAATTGGCATCGGTTGGGGGGCGATTCAGTCGGGTTTGGTCTACGCCGGAGACGTGGCCAATATCTCCCGCTTGTACGCCTATTGCTCGTGGTTCGCTGCGATTTCAAGTGGGGGTTTGGCCTTTGCTTGGATTAAAATGAACAGGCGAGAGGGTAAAAAAGTCGATGGGCTTGGGGGTGAATAATCCAATTCATCAGCCTAACTTGAGTCCATGGAAACGCCACAAAATCTCAACGTCAAGGACGACCGCAAAGTTGGTCAATCCGCAGCTTCAGTCGCAAGCCCCGTCGCAAACACATTGCAACTGGATGACGTGAAATTGGACCCTGGCGTTGCGGATCGACGCGCTGAGCTGCTCGGCGAATTCATCGATCTCAAGCATCAACTGGGGCAAATTCGTGCTGAGCGCGACCGTCTTGTAGTTGAGAATCGCGATTTGTCGATGAAGCTCGCCGTTGTCGAAGCGGATTACGCCAGCTTGTTTTCCTATGTCGAAGCCAGCGGCTTGGCAGAAAAGTAAACTGCTGCTGCGGCCCTTACGACGCCCAAAGGGCAGAGGCCGTTACTAAACTCCGATCGACTTTCTTGAACAAGCCTTGCAAGACTTTGCCGGGCCCCACTTCGGTAATCTCCGTTACGCCGGCCTCAAGCAAGGTGTGCATGGTTTGCGTCCACCGCACCGGTGCGGTGAGTTGGGCCACGAGTTGTGTGCGAATGACTTCGGGGTCGGTTTCGGGCAGGCCGGTTACGTTTTGGACGATGGGGCAAACCGGAGCATTGATCGGTGTTGATGCGATGGCTTGCTCGAGTTGAGCGCGAGCGGGCTCCATCAAGGGGGAGTGAAAAGCACCGCCGACCGGCAGCAGGAGCGCGCGGCGTGCGCCAGCTTCTTTGAGCGCCTCGCACGCGGCCTCCACTGCAGAGACTTCGCCCGAGATGACGAGTTGTCCAGGGCAGTTGTAATTGGCCGGGACCACGATGCCATCTTGAGTTGCGCATATCTCTTCGACAATCGCATCGTCGAGTCCGAGGATCGCGGCCATGGTGGAAGGGTTTGCTGCGCAGGCGGCTTGCATTGCTTCTGCGCGCTGAGCCACCAGTTGAAGTCCATCTGAAAAGCTCATAGCGCCGGCAGCCACAAGCGCGGAGAACTCGCCAAGCGAATGGCCCGCGACCAAGTCCGGGGCAAAGTTTCCATTCTTCTTCAGGCCCTCCGCTAAGATGACCGAGTGTAGGAAAATGGCGGGCTGGGTGACGTTGGTTTGTTTTAAATCTTCGGCCTCTCCTTCGAACATAATTTTCGATATGTCGAAGCCCAGGAGTTCGGTGGCCTCTTCAAACCTCCGACGTGCAGAGGCGTGTGCGTCGTACAAGTCTTTTGCCATGCCAGGGCTTTGGGCACCTTGCCCGGGGAATACCATTGCGTTCATGGCCGCGAAGATATTGGTTTGGCGTCAGAACAATATCGAAATGTCCACGGAGAGTACTTCTTTGAATTCAGTGCCCGGGCCTCGAATGCTGGGAATTTCTACGGCTTCGCCATCCATTGTTTGGGCGTGTCTAATATGCGAACATGGCCATCCAATTTCTGAGCGGCTGCTGAGATGTTCATTCCCAATGGGATACGATTACAAAGAAAGAGGCCGGCAACACCTCATTATTGGCCCTTTCAACAAACTAATTCTTATCTTCTTTTGTCAAATCGTCGCTATGGTCCGCGCATATTTTCAAGGCCTTTCGCTTGCTGCTCTTCTTTGTGCTGCTGTTTTCGCCCCGGCGGATGGCCTCGCTCAGTCGACGTATGTTGTTCCAGGCGAGGGCTTGTGCACGTGTTTAGATCCGGACAATTATCTGATTCTGAAGAAAAAAACCACGGTATCCAACACCTCATATACAGAGTACTACGCCGGAGTAGAGACGCTCATTTCCTTCCTCGGGTATTACGGATTGGCCGAGCCCCATATCTACAATTTGAACTACCCAGACGATTTGCTTGTAGGCATCGGTGATCTGAGTGCGCTGCTGACGGGCTTCAACGTCTACCCTTCATTTGACGGGGCCATGTGTTCTTGGGATGTGGTGATGGTGGCGAGCCACGGTTGGATTCTCAGCGATGATACGGGTGTGGCGGAGGCCTACATCCACGAATCGTCCTTCGACGAGTTCGATGATGTAGGGGTGGAGTTGTTCGGCTCCTGTGACCTGAACAGCTTCGATCTGGAAATGGTTTACCTCCCCGATTCCGTGGTGATGCTCACTTTTGTCAAGCGTTACAGCGGCGGCGGCGCGCCGGAATGAGTTCGCACCGCAGTGCGGGTTGCGATCAGTTTACTTTGAAATTTAGCAGCATCCGGCTTTGGAATCGATCTCCGTTTAGAATTTCCTGCACCTGCTCAAGCGGTGCCAATTCAGCGTCTGTCAGCCCCACCAGCTCTTGAAGGACACGCGCCTGTCTTACGCCGGTCAAGTCCTCAATAAAGACCTCAAAGGGGTCGCGGATTTCGGGCAATTCAAGCAATTCATAATCTGCAATTCCGGCGAGTTCGGCAGCCGCATCAATGGCGTCGTGTAAGTTTCCAAAGCCATCGACCAGTCCGTTTTCAAGTGCGTCTTCTCCCGTCCAGACCCTACCGCGGGCCAGCTCATCCACTTGGCCGAACGACATCCCTCGGCCGTCTGCAACGCGCGAAACAAAATCGTCGTAGATGTTGCTGATGATGCCGTTCATCATTTCGTGTTCATCCGGGTCCAGGTTCGTGTGGCCGGTGAACATGTCGGCGTGGTCGTGCAATTTCACTTGGTCGTAACGCAGCCCCAGATGCCCTTCGAGCAAGCCGTGGAAATTGGGTAGCATGCCGAACACGCCGATGCTGCCGGTGATGGTTGTCGGTTGGCATAAGATCTGATCTGCAGCGCAACTGATGTAGTAACCTCCTGATGCAGCCAAATCACTCATGCTCGCCACCACAGGCTTTCCGGCGGCCTTCAGCTTCACCGTTTCGCGCCAAATCACGTCGCTGGCCAGCGCCGATCCGCCCGGGGAGTTTACCCGCAGCACCACCGCGCCCACGGCAGGGTCTTTTCGCGCCTCGCGCAACGCCCGTGCAATTCGCGCAGATCCAATGGTTTGTTCGTTGCCTTCGCCGCTTTCAATTCCCCCCACGGCGTACACCACCGCCACATGGGTGGGTTCGACCTCATCGTCGCCTTCTTCGCCGTCGTCCGCATCGTCGCTCTCGTCACCTTCAGCTTGCTCCAGGGCAGTCATCGCTTGCGCAATCATGTCCTCCAAGGCGTTCGGGTTGTGATAGTTGTGTATGCCAGCCAATTCCAGTTCATCATCGTCCACAGCAACGCCTTTCTCCTCCAGCAAGTCGAAGAGATCATCCTCGTAGAGCAGCCCGTCGTAAAGGCCCAACTCCACCCCAGCCTCAGCCGAGCGCAATAGCATGCCGTTTGCAATTTCATCGATTCGGTGTTCTGGTAAATTGCGAGAACCGGCGATGTCCGAGCGCATTTGCGACCAGAAGGACTCGAGCAGGACCCTGAGTTGAACCCGATTGGCATCGCTCATGTTTTTTCGTGTGAAGGGCTCAACAGCGCTTTTGTACAGGTTGTTAGGCCCGCGCAGCACCTGAATCTCAACGCCCAATTTTTCGAGCAGCCCCGTCAAATACATGGTCTCCATATTCAAGCCCATAACATCAGCCAAGCCCTCGGGGTGGAGGTAAATCTCATCGGCTACGGATGTCAGCCAGTAGGCCTGCTGCGACTGGGTTTCACTCCACGCCACAATCCACTTGCCCGAAGATTTGAAGTTGAGCAGCGCGTCACGCACTTCGCCCAATGTGGAAGGGTATCCACTCACCCCGCTTACTTCTAGTAAGATGCCCTCGATGTTCTCGTCCTCAGATGCGCGATGAATGTCGGCGAGCAGGTCGTTCAGTCCTACCGTTTGCTCGGGAGAAAAGTCGGCGAAGTTCACTGTAAAAGCTTCGCCGCCTCCACGTTCAACGATGGGGTCGCTGAAGGTCAGGTGCAGAGCCGTCCCGGGCTCGATGTCGGTGTCGGTGTCGAAATCACTCTCCATATCGCTGAAGGCCGAGGCCAATCCCCCCGCCAAAGCCATGACGAAGAATACAATCAAGATGCCGCCGGAGATGAGCAGCGCGATCGTGGTGCCGATCATACTCGACAAGATGTTTTTTCCGAATGACATAGTGGGTGTGAAATCTAGTGGTAAAGTGATTTGAGAGCGACCTTTCCGCTGTGAAGCGGATAGAGGTTTTTGTCGGATTGGGGTCAAATATAGGCGACCGCGCCCTATGGCTGGAGAAGGCGCGTGCCGCGATTCATCTCCGGCTTGGCCGGTTGACGAACTGCTCTTCGGTTGTAGAGACTGCTCCAGTCGGGATGGCCCTAGACACCCCGTATTTCCTCAATCAAGTGGTGGGCGTTCAGCTGAGCTGTTCGCCGCTGGAGGCGATGCAAATTTTGTTAAGTATTGAGGAGGGCTTGGGCCGGAAACGAAGCCAGGCGGACAGTGAATTGGCCGGAGCGACGGGCGGTGAGCGCTGGGCGTCCCGGACAATCGATTGCGACCTGTTGTTGTGGCCGGACTTTGCGTGCAGCACGCCTGCGCTTACCTTGCCGCACCCGCGACTCTTAGAAAGGGATTTCGCGTTGGGGCCCCTTGCGGAAATTGCCCCCAACGTCGAAATCCCCGGAACCCAGATCACCGCGGCCGAGGCATTCAAACACATGGACAAGCCGTGAATATTCTGTACAAGCACATCGCCATTGATGGTGGCATTGGCGCAGGCAAGTCGACGCTCGCCGAGGCCATAGCTTCTGAGCTTGGGGTCGCGCCGATTCTCGAGCCCTTCGAGGGCAATCCGTTCTTAGCGAAGTTTTACGAGGACCCCGAGCGTTACGCCTTCCCTGTAGAGCTGAGCTTTTTAGCCCAACGCTTTCATCAAATGAAGGCAGCAGTGGATGGCCGCAACCTCTTCCAGGGCGCGCTCGTGTCGGATTACGTTTTTACCAAGAGCTTGCTTTTTGCCAAGACAAACTTGCCGGCTGAGGAGTTCGAGCTCTTCAAGCACATGTCAGATTTGATGGTCGCTCAATTGCCTAAGCCCGAGGTGGTGCTGTATTTGCGCCCGGGTCGAGAGCGCCAACGCGATCAAATTCAGGCGCGCGGACGGGATTTTGAACAGTCCATTCAAGACGCTTATCTCGATCAAATTGAGTCGGCCTACGAAAACCAATTCCGCTACGCGCGTGGCAGTCGGATGCTGTGGGTAGACACCAGCCCCTTGGACTTTGTGAAGTCGGCGGGGGACTTGAACAAATTGATGCAACTGCTCACCCAGCCGTGGAAGGTGGGCGTGCACAAAGTCGCATTGAAGGCTTGAAGGGTTGGGCTTGAAAGGTCGGGGCTGAAAGTCTCAGGCTGAAACGCCGAGGACTTCAGCCATCTTCGATCCGATGTCAGCCGGGCTGTCCACCACGTGGACTCCACATGCGCGAAGCACCTTTTTCTTTGCTTCGGCGCTTTCTTCTTCACCAGATACAATCGCCCCTGCGTGGCCCATCGTGCGGCCTTTTGGGGCGGTAACGCCTGCAATGAATCCGACAACGGGCTTGGTGCCATGCGCCTCAATCCAGCGCGCAGCTTTGATTTCGAGATCACCCCCAATCTCACCGATCATGATGATGCCGTCTGTGCCGTCGTCGGCCATCAAGAGTTGCACGGCGTCAAGTGTGGTGGTTCCGATAATCGGGTCGCCGCCGATGCCGATGGCCGTGGATTGGCCTAAGCCTGCTTTGGTGACCTGATCCACAGCTTCATACGTCAGCGTTCCGCTTTTGGAAATGATTCCAATGCGACCCGGATTGAAGATGAAGCCGGGCATGATGCCCACCTTTGCTTCGCCCGCGGTCATAACGCCTGGGCAGTTCGGACCGATCAAGCGGCAGTCGTCGCGGCCGTCGAGTGAGGCTTTCACTTTCACCATGTCCGCTACGGGGATGCCTTCGGTGATACAGACGATGACCCTGATGCCTGCATCAGCTGCTTCCAAGATGGCATCCGCAGCAAAGGCTGGCGGCACAAAGATGATGCTCACGTCCGCCTGAGTCTGGCTTACAGCTTCAGAAACTGTGTTGAACACGGGGCGATCCAAATGTTGTTGCCCTCCTTTACCGGGTGTAACCCCGCCTACAACGGGTGAGCCGTAGTCGATCATTTGGCCCGCGTGAAACGTGCCTTCGCTGCCGGTGAATCCTTGGACGATGATGCGAGAATCTTTGTTGACGAGAACGCTCATAGGGGAGGTCGATAGGAATGTAGACACTCAGACGACTCACAATGACGTGGAATCGATTCAAAGCGCGGCGCAAAAGTAAGCCGCCATTCTTTGCGAGAGGCCGTCCATTTGGCGAGTATTTTTCGCCCATGGAAATCCACCCCCTCGATGGCCAAACGATTTGCGCACTTTCGACCCCGCACGGCGTGGGCGGCATCGCTGTGGTGCGCGTCTCGGGGCCCGAGGCCTGGCCCATCGTGCAGGGCTTTTCGTCCCGTTCGTGGTCGAAGTCTCAAGCGGGCACAGCGATATTGACTCAAATAAATGACGGATCAGCCGTGCTGGATGAGGCGCTCATTCTTCCATTTGCGGCCCCTGCATCCTTCACAGGCGAGGACATTGTTGAGTGCCACATTCACGGCAGCCCATACATTCAGCGGCGCTTGCTCGAAATGATGATCGAGGCGGGCTGCCGTATGGCACTGCCCGGGGAGTTCACTCAGCGCGCCTTTTTACATGGCAAGCGCGACCTCGCCCAATCCGAGGCGATTGGCGATCTCATTCACGCCGAACATGCAGGCGCCCACCGTCTGGCCGTTGCCCAATTGTCGGGCGGCTTCTCGGCTGAAGTTCAATCTTTCCGTGAGCAACTCATCGAATTTGCAGCGTTGATGGAACTCGAACTGGACTTCGGCGAAGAAGATGTTGAGTTTGCTGACCGCAAGGGGTACCGAGCGCTTTTGATTGAATTGCTCTCGCGATTGGATGCACTGATTGGCAGCTTCGCCACGGGCCGCGCTATCGCTGAGGGTGTACCGGTGGCCATACTCGGCCCCCCCAACCGGGGCAAGTCCACGCTGCTCAACGCTTTGCTCAACGAACAACGGGCAATCGTCTCCGCCACACCCGGCACGACCCGTGATGTAATCGAACAGTCCCTCACACTCAGCGGCATCCGTTTCCGTTTCAGTGACACGGCTGGGCTGCGCGAGACAGTTGACGAAATCGAAATCGAAGGCATCCGGCGCGCAATAGGAACGGCCCGGGCAGCTCGATTTGTCATCTATCTCCTGGACGCGCGCGACCTCCAAAGTCCTGCCGGTTTGGAAGCTGCGGAGCGTGAGGTTTTAGAGGCCCAAGCCGAAGTCGAACGCGCCCGCGGCGAGCTTGACGGGGCTGAACATGCGGTCCAGCCGCATTGGATTCTACTGATCAACAAAACCGACCTGGCGCCCGCACCCGACCCGCTGCCCGTCATCGCCGGCTGCACACCTCAGCCCATCTCCGCAGAGGAGCGCCACGGCTTGGCCGCCATTGAACAGGAGCTCACCGCCGATTTCACCGCCGCCTTGGACAGCAGCCAAACGCTGGTCACCAATCTACGCCACCAGCAAGCCTTGCTCGGCGCTCAGACTGCCTTGAAAGCGGCCCTCAAGGCACTCGACGCCGGCCTCAGCGGCGATCTCATTGCGGTCGACAACCGTGCTGCGCTCGCGCACCTCGGCCGGATTACCGGAGCCATCACTCCCGATGATCTGCTCGGCCACATCTTCGCCAACTTTTGTATCGGAAAATAACCTGCATCTCTTGCCTCGCCTCAGCCCCGACCAATTTATAGCCGCTCCCAAGCGCCCGCTTCGCTTCGTGCTGGACAATGTGCGCAGCGGCCTCAATACGGGCTCGGTTTTTCGCACGGCCGACGCCTTCCTTGTTAGCGGACTGGACTTGTGCGGGATCACCGTCAAGCCGCCCCACCGAGACGTACTCAAAACTGCGCTTGGGGCCTCAACCCACGTCCCCTGGCGTCATTTTCCCTCCACATTAGAGGCTTTGTCCGTCCTGCGTACTGAGGGGTGGCGTATCGCCGTTCTCGAGCAGGCCCCGGGCTCTACTATGCTGGCAGATTGGCAGCCCACTGCGGATGAACGCTGGGCTGTGGTCCTTGGAAACGAGGTCCGAGGTTGCTCGCCAGAGGTCATCTCTGCGGCCGATCTCCTCTTGGAAATCCCTCAGCAAGGCGTCAAGCAAAGCATGAACGTCAGTGTCTGCGCTGGCATTGTAGCCTGGCATGCAGCTGCTCGTTGAGCAGCAGCGCCCCAATTAAATTCGCTCGGCTTTGGCCAAGCGATTCAACGAATCAATGTTCGAACTCGAGGTCGGCCTTCGCCTTCCTTGCAAGTGAGGAGTCTTTCTCAACGGCTGCGTCACGGTAGCTGTCCGCTCCGGCATTGTCGCCCAGGTGGGCGGCGATGATTGCGCTGATGTACGTGGCTACAGCCGAGTCATCGCCCGCGTTGTCCATGGTGGTCTTGGCTCCGTTGGCATCCCCGTTGAGCAATTTGGCCAGGGCGGCGTTGGCCGTGTTCTGGCCGCTCATGTTGGAGACCGCACCGCTGTAGTTGCCCTGTTGCACCTGCACCAGTGCCTTGTTGTACCGCACGTCATCGCCGGCGGCCGAAGCGGCACCGAGCAAAGAAGTTGCGCCTGACAAATCGCCGCGCATGCGCGCGATTGCACCGAGGTTGTTCATCACCACCGCATCGGCCTGCAGGGCGCGAGCAGCTTCGAATTGCTCAGCAGCTTGGTTCATACGCCCAAGGTCCATCAGGCACACGCCAGCGTTGTTGAATGCACGCCAGTCCCCAGCATGCGCAGCTGCGCCGGCTTGGTACACCGTGAGTTTAGCCTCAGCACCTTCAATCAAAGTGGCGCCGTACAGCACTTCTTCAATTGTGAGCGACCCGGGGTTCGAGTTGCACAAAGCAACCAGTTCGGCGTCCGTGTAGCCTTCAATCTCATAGTTGAGCTCGATTTGCGAGCGGCGAAGCTGCGGCAAAATCTCGTCCTCAATCACCTTGTAAGTCTTAGAGATGTTGCGGATTTCCTCTTCCCGTCGTGTGTCGTCTGTGTACATAGAGAGCACGCGTAAAATCAAGGCCTTGTCAGCAATTTCGCTCGCGTTCATCAACGTTTTGAACCCAGCCCAGTCCTCACCTTTTGGGTCATTGCCATAAAAGGCCTCTACATTCTCAACAGAGATGCCGACCCTCCTCAACATGCGAGCCACGGCTTTGTTCGCACTCACTGCACGTTCCAAGGCGAGTTCCGAGTTCATTGCCATTTCACCTTCGGGTGAAGCAAAAGCTGAAACGGCCGTTCCGTTCAACACCACGCTGTCGTTCGCTGCGGCAAAGACGAGGAATTCCCCCAATTCCTTGATGTCCTCGTCCCTAAACTCTCCGCGCTTAACAGCCGAGCTGTTGTAGTCGTAGTTGATCTCAGCGTTTTGCGTGTGAGACACCACTCGTTGGAATGCGTCTTCGGCCAGGATGAAGCGGTCGTCGCTGACGAGCAGGTTTTGCGTGGTGATCACACCATGGCCCAGTTCTACCGGTGCAAAGTCGACCGACTTGTTGCCAAGCGTGCCTTTGATGCGGAGCTCCAAGTGGGCTACATCTTCCATGGCGTCTTGAAAGTCCACCGAAGCCGAGTAGTTGAAACGCTTGCCCACGGCAAACGGCACGACGTCGTGGTTGCCTGCAGCATCTTCGCCTTGGAATCCTTGCGTACGAAAGGCGGATTCGCCTCCCTCCCAAACCAACACGGGCGTCACCTCCAAGATGGCCTTCTTGTGGAAGTACTTGGCGGGGAAGGTTCCGGTGATGGTAATTTCAACCTGGTCACCGCGCAATACGAGGTGGTCCGGGCTGACCTTCACGTTGAGGTCTTCGAGGGTTTTTTCCATTTTGCCTAATCCTCCACAGCTGGGGAGCATGATGATCAGGGCGAGAGCGGGCAACAAGGTGATGAGTTGCTGGCGGAATTGCTTGTACATAGTGTTTTGAACCGTATTCTGAGTGCGAAAGTAATTCGAGTAGCTCAATGCACCACACCCATAGCACTGAACTTGCGAATACGTGCCTCGATTCGCTTGTCGGCGTCCATTGGACTGAGCTTCTTCAGATGAAGTAAAACAGCCTCCTTCACTGCGTCTGTAGCCGCTTTGCGGTCGTTATGGGCCCCACCCAATGGTTCAGGAATGATGCCGTCAATCAATTTGTTCTCGAGCATATTATCCGCCGTTAGCTTAAGCGCATCGGCTGCTTCTATTTTATGATCCCAATTCCGCCACAAGATGGAACTGCACGACTCTGGCGAGATCACCGAGTACCACGTGTGTTCCATCATGAGCACGCGGTCACCGATGCCTATGCCTAGTGCACCGCCCGAAGCACCCTCTCCGATGATCACACAAATCACAGGCACCCGGAGTTCCATCATTTCTATCAGATTGCGTGCAATCGCCTCGCCTTGGCCTCGTTCCTCTGCCTCTAAACCAGGGTAGGCTCCAGGCGTGTCGATGAGGCACACTACGGGGCGGCCGAATTTTTCGGCGAGTTTCATCAGCCGGAGCGCCTTGCGGTAGCCTTCGGGGTTGGACATGCCGAAATTGCGGTACTGCCGCATCTTCGTGTTGATTCCTTTTTGCTGGCCAATGAACATGACGGCTTGACCATCGATTGTGCCCAGTCCGCCCACCATCGCTTTGTCGTCGCCCACATTTCGGTCGCCGTGCAGCTCCATGAAGTCGCCGCCGCTCAGGGCCTCGATGTGGTCCAGCGTGTAGGGGCGATCGGGATGCCGTGAAACTTGAACGCGCTGCCAAGGGGTGAGATTGGCATACAAGTCCTTCGAAACTTGGACAATCTTCTCCTCTAAATCTTCAAGGGTGGAGGTCATATTCACCTGCCCTTCAGCATCTATTTCACGGGCCTTCGCCTGCTGCTCGCGCAAGAGTTGGATCGGCTGTTCAAAGTCCAAGTAATTCATCGTGGTCTTCTTTCTCAGCGCAAACCTAAGATGCCTTGGCTAATTAATGCGCTTCAAGTAGATATTCGACCATGGCGCGCACGGCGTGTCCACGGTGACTTATGGCGTTTTTTTCGTCGGCCGGCATTTCGGCAAAGGTCAATTCGTGCTGCTCTTGGCCCTCGTCGTCAATCGTTGTGGGCGCAAAAACCGGGTCGTACCCGAAGCCTTCGTGCCCCGTTTGTTCGTTGCGGATTTGGCCCTTGCAGACACCCTCAAAGAGGGTGGTCTTGCCGCCTTGGATGAGGGCCATGCTGGTGCGAAATTGGGCTTTGCGGCTGGGGGCGTCTTGCAAATCATGGATGAGCTTGTGCATGTTCGCTTTGGCGTCCGCTTCAGGGCCGGCAAATCGCGCGGTGTGCACACCCGGCCGGCCGCCAAGGGCCTCAACCTCCAGCCCCGTGTCATCGGCAAAACAATCGACGCCGAAGCGCTCCGCTACGTAGGCGGCCTTCATGCGCGCATTCCCCTGTAAATCATGCGCTGTTTCTGGGATTTCGTCCTCGCATCCGATGTCATCTAAGCTCAATACGTTGAATTGCTCCTTGAGCAGCGCAGAGATTTCGCGAACCTTGCCTGGGTTTCGCGTGACAAAAACAAGTTGAGGTCGGGAAGCGGCTTCGTCGGTCATCTCACGGCAAGATGCATCGGCTTGTCAAAAATACGGCATTGGTTTCGATGTAATGCCTTTGTAGTCGTACTGAGCGGGGTATAATCATAGATAGATAGCCATTGTGAATTGAGTTCTCTGGGCTATTTTTAACACGACCAAATCTCATTGCTATGAAAGGCTTTTTGTCTTGCGCTTTTGCCGCCCTCATTTTTTGTTGTTTCAACACCGTTTCTGCATTCACTCCAGTTCCCACGCCTCATGGCGTTGAGGATATCGAGGGTTGCATAGATCCTGACGGTTGCAACTACAACATCGACGCAACCATCGATGACGGTTCATGCACCTTTCCGGAAGGGGACTGCGACGAATGTTGCGGACTCGTTGACGGAACAGGTTGGATTGTAGACAACGACGCTGACGACGACGGCGTTTGTGATGAAGACGAAATCGGTGGATGCTATGATGCCACTGCTTGCAACTACAACGATGCAGCCACCAATGAAGGCCCTTGTATTTATGCAGGGGAGTGCGAGGCGTGTTCGGGTGAAACCAACGGACTAGGCACTGTGGTTATTGACGACCCCGATGCTCCTGCATTTGTTTCACCTCCTGCAGATGCCACGGAGTCATGTGACGCGGTATCTGACATACCAGAGGTTGTGGTCACAGATTATTGCGATGACAATCCGACGATCGACTTTAGCGAGGATATAGAGCTAGGAGATTGTCCACAGAATTATGTGTCGACGCGCACGTGGACGGCCACTGACTATGCCGGAAACGTGGCAATCCATGTTCAAGTTGTTACAGTGGAGGACACAGACGCCCCTGAGCTCAGCGCCTATCCTGCCAATGCGACGGAGTCCTGTGACGCGGTATCTACTGCTGAGACGTTGACGGCTACAGACAACTGTGATCCTGCTGTGTCGGTTGACTTCACTGAGACCAGCACGGACGCTGGTAACGGATGCAACTACACGATCACCCGCACCTGGAGTACTGAGGACTGCTCGGGCAATGAAACGACCCACACGCAGACGATTACGGTTGAGGACAGTTCAGCTCCCACGCTCAGTGACGCTCCTGCCAATGCGACGGAGTCTTGTGACGCGGTCTCTACTGCGGCTACATTGACCGCTTCGGACAACTGTGATGATGTCGTGTCGGTTCTCTTGACTGAGCACACCCACTGGCCCAACGGCGAAAGCTGCAACTATACGATCACCCGCACCTGGAGTGCGACGGACTGCCAGGGCAACAACACAACCCACGTGCAGACGATTGCGGTTGAGGACACGGAAGATCCTACGCTCAGTGGCGCCCCTGCCGATATTACGATTGATTGCAGTGAAGTGCTGCCTATGGGTACGAGTATTCGTTCTAATGAATTGTATGTCGCATCAACAGGATTTGATCTTGGTGATAATGAAGCTTCATATCAAGGTATTGAGGGCTTTGTAATAGCCACTACGTTCCAACTCAATTTGGAATATCAACCCGGTGTTGACAGTGATGCGGTTGATGTATTCAATAATTACGGTGAAGGCACCGTACACAATTGGATGGATCCAGAAAATTATGTGATGACCATTAATGAAGCAGGTGGTTTGCCTGCTTGGAATTATAGCGCCGCTGAAGCTGATGAAATGGACGCGGATCTACAATGGACAATTACCGGTTGGGGTCAAACCATACTTGGTGGTATTATAGAACCCGGTAGACTTGTTGTCACTACAGATTATAGACCTTTTGATGCGGATGCATATGTAAATGATATTGAAGTGTTCGAAGGCACTATTTTACAGGAAGTCATTGCCTATACGTTTGAAGGTGATGCCGCTGATATTGGATCGGGCACACAGCTTGGCGTGGAGTTGTTAGAGGATAATCTCCCAGCAGATGCCACAGAGGAATGTGACAATGTTTCTGATGCAGCCACTTTGACTGCGACAGACAACTGCCAGGACGTGGATGTCAGCCTCGCAATCGATACGGTCGGTCACGACGACGACTGCCCGCACAATTACACCATCACGCGGACTTGGTCTGTGGAAGACTGCGCCGGCAATTCAAACTCTCACACGCAGACCATCACCGTGGAAGACTCAACTGCGCCTACGTTCAATGAGGACTTGCCAGCGGACGCTACGGAGGAGTGCGACGCCATTTCTTTAGCGGCGGTCTTGACGGCCAGCGACAACTGCGATATGGTTGAAGTGGACTTCACGGAAACGAGCGCTGAAGGCGACTGCCCACAAGAGCAGACCATCACGCGCCACTGGACGGTGAGCGATTGCGCCGGTAACACCACCGAGCACACGCAGACCATTGAAGTGGTTGACACGACGGCTCCAGATGCGCCTGCAATTACGTGTCCAGATGATGCGACTCTATTATTGGACGATGACTGCTGGGTCGATTCGAGTACAGCTGCCACTGATGAGGCTACGGCCACAACCAGTGACAACTGCGACGACGCGCCTTCAATGGACATCACTCACGAGGACAGCGCCCCGATTATGTCGTGCTCTGCAACCGATGGTGAGGCCAATGGCAGCTACAGCTTTACGCGGACCTTCACGGCCACGGCCACGGATGCTTGTGGAAACGTGAGTGAGTCGACCTCTTGCACGCAGACCATTACGGTGAACGATGAGATCGCGCCGGAGTTTGATGCGAGCGATGTGTTCTCGATAGCCTGTGACGAATACAGCGATGAGGATCAGTACGAAGTGGCTGCCTCAGACAATTGTGATGGAGACGTGACCATCACCATCTTGAGCAACAACGGTGCGAGCGGAAGCTGTGCAGGAACCATCTATCGTATATACGAAGCAACCGATGATTGCGGCAACGCTACGGAATTCGGACAGACAATCAACTTGATTGACTCGGTGAACCCTGTGGTGACGATTGATTTTTGCCCTGGAGATGTGACGCTTGACGCAGATGCTGATTGTGATGCTGATACGGGCACAGATGATCAGGGCATGGCCACGGCCAGTGCTACAGACAACTGTGACGAAGATCCTGAGGTGAACATTGAAGTGAGCGACAGCGATCCTGTTTCAGTGTGCGAGGGCAGTTACAGCTTCACGCGGACGTTCACGGCTACGGCAATGGATCACTGCGAAAACACGCATACGGCGTCGTGCTCACAGCTGATCACGGTTCAAGATGTGACCGACCCAACTTTGTCAGACGCCGCAGATAAGACGGTCGAGTGTGACGGTATGGGCAACACGGACGACTTGGATGCCTTCCTCGCCACCCACGGTGGTGCTGAGGCCAGCGACAATTGTAGCGAGATTACTTGGAGCGATGACTTCACAGCCTTGAGCGACGATTGCGGTGCAACCGGTTCGGCTACAGTGACCTTTACGGCAAGCGACGACTGCGGAAACAGCAGCTCGACTTCGGCTACGTTTACCATTGTAGATACGACTGATCCAGAGATTACAGCCGACGAAACGACCGCGGTCCTGTGCGACGAGTTTGACATGGATGCATTGTACGCCATCACGGCAAGCGATGATTGCGGTTCAGCAACGATTGAAATCACCACGCAAGCGGAAGTGAGCGGTGCATGCGCCGGTTCATACTACCGTTTGTACACAGTGACGGACGAGTGCGGTAACATCTCAACCTTCAACCAAACGGTTGACTTGGTCGATGAGACGGACCCTGAGTTTGTTGAAGATTTGCCAGCGGATGCGACTGAAGAGTGCGATGCAGTTTCACCGGCTTCAGTCTTGACAGCCACGGACAACTGCGACGACGATGTCGAAGTGAACTTCTCGTCTTCTACAGACTATGGTGACGATGATTGTGTGCATACGTACACCATCACGCGGACTTGGTCTGTGACGGATCATTGTGATAACACCACGACCCACACGCAAACGGTGACGGTAGAGGACACGACGAGCCCTGCGTTTGTCGAGGACTTGCCAGCTGATGCGACCGAGGAGTGCGACGCTGTATCGGACGCTGCTACCTTGACGGCGACGGACAACTGCGATACAGCCATCACGGTTGATTTCTCAGAGACTTCGTCGGACGATGATGATTGTGCCAATGACTACACCTTGACACGCACGTGGACGGTGACCGATTGTGCAGGCAATACGACTTCGCATACGCAAACAGTGACAGTGGAAGACACAACGGACCCAGCGTTCGTTGAGGATCTCCCAGCTGATGCCACAGAGGAGTGCAGCGCAGTTTCAGACGCTGCTACCTTGACGGCCACTGACAACTGCGATGCTGTTGATGTGGAGTTTGAAGAGACCACCTCTGACGACGACGATTGCGCAAGCGACTACACCATCACACGGACTTGGACGGTGAGTGATTGTTCCGGCAATGAAATCTCCCACACCCAGACCATCACGGTGGAGGACACGACGGACCCTGCGTTTGTCGAGGCCTTGCCTGCGGATGCTACTGAGGAGTGCGACGCAGTGTCGGACGCCGCAGTCTTGACGGCGACGGACAACTGTGACGATGTGACGGTTGAGTACTCAGAGTCTACGGCTGACGATGATGATTGTGCCAATGACTACACGATTACGCGTTCCTGGACCGTGAGCGACTGCTCGGGCAACTCGACTTCGCACACTCAGACCATCACGGTGGAGGACACGACGGACCCTGCGTTTGTCGAGGCCTTGCCTGCGGATGAAACGGTGTCTTGTGAGGCCGTGCCTGCAGCTGACACCTTGACGGCCACGGACAACTGCGACGATGTGACGGTGGACTTTGAGGAGAGCAACACCTCAGGTGATTGCGACCAGAGCTACACGATTACGCGGACTTGGAGTACGAGCGACTGTTCGGGCAATGACATCTCCCACACCCAAGTGGTAACTGTGGTGGATGAAACAGCTCCAGAGTTGACGGTGCTCTACGGCGGAGACGCTGCAGCAGATGCTGAAGTGGATTGTGCTGACGAGCTCCTCGAGTTCACATCAAGCGCCACAGACAACTGCGGTGATGTGACCATTACACATGCAATCGACACGGTCAGTTCTGATGAGTGTGGAAACAGTGTGGTGGACCACACGTTCACTGCTCTAGACGAGTGCGCCAACGAAACGGTCCAGACCTTCACGTTGACGGTTCAAGACGGTATCGCGCCGCAGTTCACAGAAACCTGTGGTCTTACCAACGGTCAATCGAACGACGTATGCTGCGAGAATCACCTTGGCGATGTCACCATCCCAGATGCTTGTGATACGGAGGCTACAGATAACTGCAGCGATGTCGATATCGACTATGAGCAGACGTCTGTGGGCGAATATGCTCCGACGGAGGATGTCGAGCGTTTCTGCACAACGGCCAATCCTGCGGCCTTCGCCGATGGAGAGACATGCAACGGATACGATCCACACGCACTCCGCTTGTTTGGCTTCCCAGGTGACGAGTTCTATACGGCATCTGATGCCGGATTGGTTGAGCACCTGGTCAACGGCGACATGCACATCACGCAGACGGTCTACGGAACGGATGATCCAACAACTGGATTTGTGCTGGATGTGACGTACACGGATGGTTTGGACTTCGACGCATGGATTTCGCAAGATTTCCCAACGAGCTACAAGCGCGATTGCGGCGATTTGACCGATGATCACGAAAACTGGATGTACTACGTGATGAGCAGCGGTACGCTGACCGGCTTTGGTGACATGGACGGTGTGACGCTCAGTTTGAGCCATCAGCCAGCCAACCACTACTTCGGCTTCCAAGTCGGTGTTGCAGCCAATAACATGAACGACAACTACGGTTATAGTGGTTGGTTGATGTGGTCTGGTGCCATTGGTGAGGACGAGCTCATGGGCTCTGGAGACATCTTCGGTGATCTGGACTGCTGCTTGCCATATGAATTGGTCCGCACGTACACAGCTTCAGATTGCACGGGCAATGAGACGGAGTTCAGCTACACGCTCAACATCACCGGTGAGGAGTGTGAAGATGGAGGTTCTGGAATCTCGGGCGGTCAGTCCTCGGACGACCATTCTGCGACGGTTATCGGTGGAGCAGGAAGCACGAACAAGATTCCAATCTCTGTGACGAATCTCACGCCGAACCCTACGGCAGATTATTCTCAGCTCGGGTTTGTGGTGATTGATGACATGCGGATTCGCGTGGACATGATGACCATGCAAGGCGTGCTTGTTGAAGAGCTGTTCGATGGATTGGCCGCAGGCAATGTGGTTCACATGCTGGATATCAATGCAGACGCGTTGCAAAGCGGTATGTATCAGATCCGCTTGTCGAGCAACCAGTACTCGATTGTGAAGAAGCTCTTGGTCACCGACTAAGCGCAAGCGATGAGCTGGCTTTTTAAAGCCTGTTTAAACGAAATAGAAAAGGGCTGCCCAAGGGCGGCCCTTTTTGTTTCCGGCTGGCCGGCGGGTGTTGTTAGCAGGGCAAGCCGAAAACGCCAAGAATGGCGAGCAAGTCGGCCACGGTTACGATGCCATCGCCATCAATGTCAGCCGTGCAATCGCCGGGGTTGCTCACTACGCATCCAAAGTCACTCAGACTGATTAGCACGTCAAGGGTGCTTACCAGGCCGTCGCCGTTGAGGTCTCCAGGGCAGCTTGGGGTGTTAGGCGTTGCGTGAAGCGTGAAGCTGTAGCCCTGGACAATGTCCACAACGGTGGCCTCGATTTGAAAGTAATGCGTCCCGGCACCCAATTCGAAGCTTGAGACCGGCGTGGTTTCAGTAGCCTCCGGCCAAGGCGTGAATACACCATCGGTGTGCCAGCCAAACGTCGCGTCTTCCGGCAGCCATTCTGTGTCAAGTGTCATGGCGGCGGCAGCATCGAGAGTTACGCGGTACACGTCGCGGTCTGCCGGCTGGGAGGCGTCCGTGCCTTGGGGCGAGAGTGCCGCCAGGTAGGTCTGCTCTGGGACGATGCCGTAGGCTGTGGCGGATTGGTCGGGCTCGTCCAAGGCGCAGAGTGTGTAGTAATGCGCGTCGGGCAAATCGAGGTGGAAAATTCCGTTGACGAAAAAGCGCTCCCGAAAAGGCGGGTCATACAAGGAGACCAGCGCATCGGAAGAGTAGGCCGAAACAATCAAGTCGTCATAGCTCGTGATCAGAGCGTATTCGATGTCGGTCGGTAGCGGGCGTTCGTTGAGTCCGATGATGGTGTCGTTTTCATCGCCATCGCAATTCACGTCGACATTCCAAAAGTCCAAGAACAAAAAATCCCACATCGTGGCGTCACTTTCTTCGCCACCAAACAAGAAGACACCCGAATCTCCGCTGTAGGAATAGCTGGTGCGCAAGTCACGAACGGCGTCTGAGCGCTGCTCGATGTCGCCACCGAAGATGTCGCCCAAATCCTCAAGCCAACCGACCGAGAAATTGGAGCCGGCATGCGGCGTCCCTGACGTGATGACCTTGGCGATGTGGTGGTGGGGCGGTGAGCTGGGGTCGCTCAAGTCAGATGGCGGCCAGTATTCAGGCGTTTGCAAGTACTCGCGGATGGCCAGTCCGCCCATCGAATGGGCCACCAGGACGAGTCGGTCTTCGCCTGTTGCTTGCAAGATCTCTAACACGGCGTCGGCTATGGCTAGGCCTTGTTTGGCCGCAGCAGCTTGACCGCTGAACACACCGTCTCCATTGGCAGCAAAGGTGTTGTAGCACGTTCCGTTAGGGCTGCACTCAAAGTTGTTGCTGAACACGTCGGCGTAGGCCATCGGCAAGTCGGTGAAAGGCAAGACCTCGGACAGTGTTGATGTGGCATTGGACCCGTCGCTATTTAGGCAATATTCCAGCTGCCCACCGTCGCTCCAACCCCAATCAGTGGTCATCAAATCAACAAACTCGCTCCATATGCTGGCATCGCCAGCCAAGTTGTGCACCATTAAAACGGGACAGGGCAGGCGGGCCGGTTCTTCTTGAGCATGGGTTTGCACGGGCATGAATGCGGCCACCCCAAAGGCAAGAAAAAAAGTTATTGAATACAATCGCACGACTTTAAAGGTCAGAACTTTTCGTGAGAATTACCTTGCGGTCTATGAACTTTGTGAAGTTGGACGCCGCGGGCAATGATTTTATCGCACTGGATGCTCGCGGTGGAGAGCCATTGAATTCTATTGGAAGCGGCGACATTGCGCGCTGGTGCGATAGACAGCATGGCGTGGGGGCCGATGGTGTTTTGGTGATACGCCCTTCTGCGGAGGCGGGCGTGGCCTATGTGCTGGATTTCTTTAATCCGGACGGTTCACCCGCCTTTTGCGGGAACGGTTCGCGGGCGGCCTTTTGGTGGGCACAGCAGCTCGGCGGAGCGCCTTCCGAGTTGACTTTTCGAGCCATTGACGGTCTGCACCGTGCTCGAAATGCATCGGTTGAGGTGCATTGCTCTCAGCCACCGAGTGCGACTGAGCACGGTTTTTACGTGTTCAGCGGAACGCATCATGTGGTTCGCCTATTGGCGGATGCCGCTGCAGTGGCGTCCATTGATTTACTCGCTGAAGCTCCGGCCATCCGGCATCATAAAGATTTCTCTCCCCACGGTGTAAACGTCAACGTGCTCAGCCGCTGCCCAGACAATCAAGGGTGCTTTGCGATGCGGACATTTGAAAAAGGCGTTGAAACGGAAACTCTGAGCTGCGGAAGTGGGGCGGTGGCTGCGGCGATGGTGTTGCGGGCGGAGGGGTTGGCCACGAGTGATGCCATCCAACTCACCGCTCCGGGCGGGTCACTCAGCGTTACCTTTGTCGACACAGATATTTGGCTCGGAGGTCCCGTGCAAATGCCATTACAAGGCGAAATCTTTATTGAAGAGCACCATGATTCGTAAGGTGTTGTTCCCTCTCTTACTTCTTGTTGGCCTCTTAACAGGCTTTCCACCGTCGCTTCAAGCCCAATGGACGGATGCGGCACAGGTGAGTGTGTTGACCTGCGCACCCGGCGATGAGTTGTACTCCATTTTCGGACACTCAGCCCTACGCGTTCAGGATTTGGCACAGCGTCCAGCTGTGGATCGTGTTTTTAACTACGGCACCTTCCAATTCAGCGATGGTTTCTACGCTCGGTTCCTTCGCGGAGAACTCGTCTACACCCTTTCCGCCGCGCCCTACCACCATTTCCAACGTGAATACTTCGATGCGGGCCGCGGCATGCGCGAGCAAACACTGGATTTGACGCCTTTGCAAGTGGCAAAAGTCGCTGAGTTTTTATACTGGAATGCGCGTCCAGAAAATCGGGACTACCGCTACGCGTTCTTCTATGACAATTGCTCTTCGCGCATCCTTGATGTGCTGCGCGGGGTGCTCCGTGATGAGCTTCACGTGCCCTGCCCGGTGCGCGCAGACTCGAGTTTCCGTCAACTTTTGTGGCCAAACCTTGGAGCCGTGCCCGCGGTGCGCTTTGGGATGGACATCGTGCTGGGCATGCCGGCCGATGCGAAGCTCGGAGCATGTGGCGATGCCTATTTGCCTGATCATTTGTTCATTCATTTGGACGAAGCAACGCTGGTCGATTCATTGGGGCGGCGTCCATTGGTCCGCCGAACTGAGAGCCTGCTTCCGCATTTGCTCGACCGTGAGCCGGAGGGAGCGGGCTGGCCAGTGGCGGCGGCTTGGCTGCTGCTGCTGATCATCGCGGTGGAGTGGCGCACAGGTCGCCGGGCAATTTCAGTTGTATTGCCATGGATTTCGGGCTTGACAGGACTGCTGATGGCGGCGTTGTGGTTTGCCACAGCCCACACCGACACCCGCCTCAACTTGAATCTACTGTGGGCCTTTCCGGGGCTGCTCTTGCCATGGCGGAAGCTTCGCCGGGCTTCGGCTTGGGCCGCCGCGTCCTTTGCCTTGCTTTTTGTGGTCTTCGAATTTTTGCCTTCGCCTCCGCAATCGTTGCACGGTGCCACTTTTCCACTCGCTTTAGCGTTGGTATTCTGCATTCGACCATGGGAAGAATAAATCTCGCCGTATTCGCTTCTGCAGCTGCGCTTGTTTTGTCAGTTGTGTGGAGCTCTTGTCAAGAGCCAACGCGCTGGTCTGTTCCAGTGGAAATGGCTGTTTTGCAGGACACCTTGACCGTAGCAAATTTGCTTCCGGACAGCTTGTGGACCGCTCAAGACGATGCCGTGGTGCTCAGCTATCAAGGGGTTGTTGCTCAGTTTGACTTCGGGGATCAAGTCCAATTCTCCGACACGTCATGGACAGACGTAAACGAGTTGCCCTTTTCCGGCGGCCCTGTTCCAATTCCTCCTGGAACTGAAATTTGGGGTGAGACGGACGAAATCGATTTTGTTGTGGACGGCGTGGATTTGCGAAGGGTCCAATTGGCCTCGGGCACGATGACCATCGGCATGAGCAGCACCATTCAGGGGCCGCTCCACATAACTTATGAATTCCCCGGGAGCGAGTTTCCCGGTTATGACGGTCCGGTTGTCGACCTGGTGGTGGATGGGGACACCGTCATGCAGGAGGTGAACCTGGCGGGGGCGTGGCTGGTCCTAGAAAGCGATAATGGTCTGGAATTTAATAAGTTGCTTTCCTCTTTTGCCGTGTCAACTTTGGATTCTGCAGCGGATGATGTTCCCGTGTACGGCACGGACGTGACCACGGTGAGCTTCAAGTTTGAAGGCGTGAACATCGCCAAGGCGGAGGGCTGGTTCGGCCAGCCAGTCGTAGATGTCAGCGGCACCATGGGGTTGGGATCTGTCGGTCAGCTGGATCGGGCCGAGGTGCTTTGGGAAGAGATCGATTGTGAGTTGTACATGGCCAATTCTTTGGGGCTTGACTTGGCCATGACTTTGAACGGGTTTTCTCGTTGGTCCGATGGCGAATCTCTGGCACTTGAGCACCCCGCCTTCGGTCAGCAGGCCATGCTGTCGCGAGCTGTAATTTCAGAGTCGGCAGAGGGGCAGTGGACGGTTCAGCCGACCTCATCATGGACGCTTGACCTCAGCGATGAAACGACCAATGTTATTTCCTGGGCCGATCTCTTGCCCGACTCTTTGTCCTGGGACGTGGAATTGGGCTTGAACCCTTTGGGCGATGTGACCGGCGGATATGACCGCATTGACTTCGACCATTTGCCTGAGCTCATTATCGATTTGAACGTCCCGCTTCGCGTGCGCATTGATGCGCTGCAATTCAGTGACACCACTGACACCAAGGGCGTTTTTGAATCCGATTGCGAGTCGTGTGCTCCATTTACAGGTGACTTGGTGCTTCAGGTTGACAACAGTTTTGGCCTGGCCATGACGCTCTATGCAGTGACGGTGCCCTCGTCGAGCGACTTCCTGTTCTATGAGCCCTTGCTTTTGTTAGAGGGCGCGGTGATTCCAGCTGAGGGCCAGACCACTTTACGTATCCCGATCGATTTCACCCTGTGGCGGGTGCTTTCTGAGGGCCGTGGCATTGCTTGGACCGTGGACATGAACACCCAAGGTGCGCTTGTCGAAATGACGATTGAGGACCGTGTGGTGGTGCATGGATGGCTTGATGGGGAGTTCAATTGGGAAATCAGATGAGTTGTGCTTCGATGATAGTTTCGGCGAGCATGCAGAGGGCGTTGGCGCTTGCGATCGCCTGTTTTTTGGCCTGTTGTTCGGCTTTGTTGGCGCAACAGGATGCAGCAGTTGACGGGGTGCTTGTTGATCCGGCGGTTGATTCGACGGCTGTGCTGCGACCGCACATTGAGGTGTTTTGTGGGGCGACAACTGCTTCGAACGCGATGCCGCCGTGGGTTTTAATGGGGCTGCTCTTTGGGGGTGATGTGACGGCGCCTCTGGCGGTGACCGTGGAACGCACGGATGCACGTGGGGCGGCCTTTTGGGGAGGGCGAGCCGAGGCCGGTTTATTGCTCGCTTGGCAGGAAAGGGGAGACTTGGTCCGTCCTGTGGCGTTGAGAGCGGGTTTGACGAGTCGAGCGTGGTGGGATGCGCGATGGTCTCCGGGAGCGGCGCATTTTTTATGGGGCCCCCTGGGCGGTGCCGACCCGCAAAACCAGTTGCGCAGTTTGGAAGGGACGCAGGCTCGAGGCCTGGTCACGACGGCTTTTACCTTGGAGTACAAGACCGAGAATTTGAAGTTGACTGGCCGGGTGGGGGAGGCCACAATGGGGGTTGATGGTCAGCTGAATCAGGGCGCGTTTCTGGTGGACAGCGCCCATGTTGAGGTCGCTATTGAAGGCCAATTGATCCGCACGCTGAGCCCTGGATTGATGGCGGGACTTGATGTGGAGTACCGAAACGAGCATGTTCGTGTGGGGGTAAGAAACCTAGGCGCGTATGCTTTTCCTATGGCCGCCCATTCGCGGATGGACACTTCGGTTTCAACCCTGGGCTGGCCGCTAATTACACAGGTGTTCGATGGTGCCGAGTGGGCCCACACTGACACAGTGGTGACTGGTGTTGAGCCTGGAGCTGTTGCGCTTTCAGGCCTTTTGCCAGCGACTTTATATGTCCACGCGCACGCCGAACGCTGGTCTGCTTCGGCTTTGTGGAATGCCTGGGCGCCACGCCCCGAGCTGATGGTGAGTCGCAGTTTTATATCCACTGAACGCCTTTCGTATTCGGCCGGATTGGCTTGGGGCGGTTGGGGCGGTTTGTCCGTGCCCGGTGGTTTGACATACACGGGAAATCAGGGTGGGAAATTGGCATTGAAAACCCGCATCGCCCCGTGGAGAGATATCGGGATGCGCAGCACTATTTTTGTGTCCTGGACGCGCCCCTTTTATTCCTATTGATCATGAGCAGTACATTGAATTTCAGTCAGAGAGAGACGGCGGGTTGGACCGCGGGCGACCGCCTTCAAATCATCGCTGGGCCGTGTGCTATTGAGGGGGAGAAGATGGCGATGAGCATTGCCGAGCACTTGATTCGCGTGTGTTCCGATGTGGGTCTTCCACTGATTTTCAAGGGCTCTTACCGCAAGGCCAACCGTTCACGTGTTGACAGTTTCACAGGCATTGGAGACGCGAAGGCCTTGGCTGTTTTGGCAAAAGTCAAAAGCGAATTCGGTGTCGCTATCACCACGGACGTGCACACCGCTGATGAAGCTAAAATGGCGGCTGAGGTGGCGGATGTGCTGCAAATTCCTGCCTTTTTGTGCCGGCAAACTGACCTGCTGGTGGCCGCTGCAAAAACGGGCCGCATCGTCAATGTGAAGAAGGGCCAGTTCCTCAGTGCAGAGTCGATGCAATTTGCCGTGGGCAAGGTTCACGACTCGGGCAACCCCCACGCTTGGCTCACCGAACGCGGCACGACCTTCGGTTACCAAGACCTCGTCTTGGATTTTCGCGGCATTCCGGTTATGCGCGCCTTTGCACCCACCATTGTCGATCTCACCCACAGTCTCCAGCAACCGAATCAAACTTCGGGCGTGACGGGCGGTCGCCCCGAGCTGATTGTCCATATGGCGCGTACTGCAGTGGCTGCTGGCGCGGACGGCGTGTTCATTGAAACGCACCCCGACCCCTCCCTTGCCAAGAGCGACGGGGCCAATATGCTGGCCCTTGATCGCTTCGCGAATTTGGCTCAGCAACTGGCCACCATGCGCTCGGCCTACCTTTCAACGCAATGATCGCGCCGCTCCGCCCTCGGCTCTACAGGCCCCTCCAGGTGTTGCTGCCTCTGCTCCTTTGTTCGTCCGCACTATTTGGCCAATCCCTTGACACGCTCGAGGTGCGATTCATCCACGGTGCGGGTGATGAAATCGGCCTCCGTCTGTGGTCCGATACGTCAGGTGTTCTTGTTTTGGGCTCCACAACGGCCCAAATCACGGCGAATCCCGTTGACGGAAAACAGTGGTTTTTGACCGCTTTTGATGACAATTTGAGTGATTTATGGCATTTAAATGGCGTTTTTGTGCAAAATGCGTCCATTTCTGATTCGACCGAATCAAGCTCTCCGGCCTCTATCGATATATGCGACATCACCCGAGGGGCTGACGTCTTTGACTCGGACCTCCCCGGCGCTTCTCCAGTGGAGCCCACCGCTTGGATTTTAGCCAATCACTTGGCTTCGCCCCCCGAGGATCCCGACTCTGGCGAACCTCTCATTGGCGGTTGGCGCGCTCGCCTCTCGCGGTTTTCTCCCCAGGGCCAAGTGGAGTCTTTCGATTTTGACGAGCATCCTGAATTGGCGGGTTGGACCCAAGCGGCTTGCCTTGTCCACGATACGTCCAGCACTCTTGCTGCGGACGCACCTCGCATATGGGCTGTCGGCACCCATTATGATGCGCCTTTCGGCCTTGCCACCGTGTGGTGGGCTGCGGCCGACCTGGAACCTTCACCAACGACGATCCCCCCTGCGTCTCCTGCTTTTTACGACATCGGGCTGGCCTCTCTCGAGCACTTTGCGCCCTTTTCCGGCCTGCAGGGCGGTCTTCGCGCGGTGGACGCGGACCTCTATGGGGACACCCTCTACATTGCTGCCGCTCTTGACGGTGCCCAAGGCGCATCGGCTCGCGCTTTTGTTTGTCTGGCCACCCGTGACACCCCCGGAGGGTCGTCACTCACGGCCGATTTCACGCCGCACTCCATGTTCGTTCTCGATATGGACAGCGTTCGCCCGGCAGCCCTTGCGGCCGGCCCTCTAGGTGTCGCTCTTACGCTCACCCGCGACCGATCTGATGGCACCACCGACCACGTGTTCGCGCTCCTAAAAAAAGGCGCTGCTGATGCGCCCTCCGACGAGCTGGGCGAGTTGTGGCGCGTTGAACCCTTGAACGATGAAAACCAGGTCGCACGCGCCGTCGTCTGGGCCGGCGAGAGCATCGTGTTTGCTTCCTACTCTGAGATTTTTGGTGCGGGCGGCTCGGGAGCTCGACTCGAAAAGCGCTACTTCGAGAACGGTGCCTGGCACGCCGGCCACACCTTCGGTGGCACGGCCGACGAAGACATCTTTGATCTAACACGCGACCATGCGGGGCGCATTCTATTCACGGGGTGGAGCCGATCCAACCCCGACCCCGAATCGCAAGACGGCAGCCGTGACGCTTGGTTGGTGCGCGCTCCGAGTCACAATTTTGCCACAGCTTACGAGGAAAACGTGGGCTTCACAGCTGTGGGCTATTTCCTTGGCTTGGATAATACCTCCTCTTTCTTGGCCCCTTCCTCAGCTCGCCCGCTTCGGCCGTACCCCAACCCGGCCCTCCGCAATCAAACCGTCCGCCTGCTGCAGTCGAGCTCCACCTCCGAATTGAGCCTCACCTCATTGGACGGCCGTCTGCAATCGAAGCCCTTTCATGCGCCCTTCAGTTTTGCACAATTCCCACAATTGAAGGCCGGCGCATACATCCTCACTTCTCAAGGCCGCTCGGCTCGTCTCATTTTGCGTGACCAGTAGGGGCTTGTTCTCGAGCATCGTCTCTCGTTCAACCTTCATGCGAATTCTGACTAGAAGTTGAAGGGCGAACCAAGAGGCAAAAGGCGTGATGGCCTTTGTTTGCAGACTTCTTGCTTGGATGAGAACAAATCCTATATTTGCGCCCCCGCCGTGAAGAGGAAAAGTCTGATTCGCGTGGGGCTTTTGGGGGTATAGCTCAGCTGGCTAGAGCGCTTGCATGGCATGCAAGAGGTCCTCGGTTCGACTCCGAGTATCTCCACCAGAGGGTCGGCGCGCGGACGCGCGCCGACTTGCTTTTCGGCTCCATAGTTTAATGGATAGAATAAGGGTTTCCGGTACCCTAGGTCCAGGTTCGATTCCTGGTGGAGCTACAATGTTCGCTACTTCGGGGGCATTC
>JAQWTJ010000039.1 GCA_029242765.1 Flavobacteriales bacterium
CGCGAACGATTGGTCAGTAAAGAAGGCGTTGACCTTGAGGGGCTGAATAAATCACTTGAGCGCATCTTCCTTTCCTTTCGCTTCAATGCCGGAACAGGCCGATCCGAAATCTGCCTCAACGGGAGAACCGTTGAAAAGGAAATCCGCAGCATGGAAGTTTCTCGATATGTAAGCCCCATTGCAGAAGTGGCGAGCGTTCGCAAGATGCTTGTGCGCATACAACAAAAGATGGCCTGTTCAGGCGGTGTGGTGATGGACGGCCGCGACATCGGCACGGTCGTCCTGCCTGACGCACATCTCAAATTTTACTTGACGGCAGACATTGAAACGCGCACCCGGCGACGGGTTGCCGAGCTCAAAGCCAAGGGCAAACCGGTGGACGAGGCCACAGTTCGTGAAAACCTGATTATGCGCGACCGCATCGACAGCAACCGGGATGTGGCGCCGTTGACCACGGCAAAAGACGCCATCGTCATCGACAACAGCGACTTGTCCGTCGACCAGCAGTTCGAGTTCATCATGGGCCATGCCCGGCAGATGATTCTCGACTAAATGCAACGATTTCGTGCAGCAACTTCAAGGGGCCTACGAACTTGTGCTTGGCTGCTCGTGGCTGGGTTTATTTTGTCGGCTTCGGCTTGTGCCCAAGAGGGCCGTCTCAGCGATGTAGAAACCGAACAAGGCCCCACCCGCCCTGTATTTCTGAAGACCGACTCGACATCAAGTGCGCTGGACTCCTTGCTGGACGCTATGTCCATCGATCAACAGCTCGGCCAACTCTTCATGGTGCCCTTGTATTCACGCGAGCTGAACGAAGCCTCTTTCACAGAGGTGTTAAAGTTGATACAAGAACATGGGGTGGGCGGCGTGATCTGCATGCAAGGCGAAACAGAGATTCAAAAGCAGCATCTTGCGCGCCTGGACTCTGCAGCGCGCAAAGCTTCGGGTTGGCCGCTGCTCACGTCCATGGACGCCGAGTGGGGTGCAGCCATGCGCCTATCGGACGGGATCGGCTTTCCCCGCGCAATGGCCATCGCAGCGACTGGTGATGTGCGTTGGGCTTTTCGCGTAGGCCAAGCCGTCGGGCGACATCTGAAATCCACGGGCATCGACGTGAACTTTGCACCGGTGGCCGATGTAAACAACAACCCGCTGAACCCCGTAATTGGGACGCGCTCCTTTGGATCAGACCCCGCGTCCGTGGGCGCGATGTCAGCGGCCTATTCGCGCGGCCTGCAAGCGGGCGGCGTACTGGGTGTGGGCAAGCACTTTCCCGGCCACGGTGATACCGACATCGATTCCCACCTCGGGCTGCCCCTGATTACTGGCGACAGTGCGCGCCTGCATAGCGTGGAACTCCCGCCATTTAAAGACCTCATATATAGTGGAGTGAGTGGTATGATGACCGCACATTTGGTCGTGCCTGCTTTAGACAGCACTTCTGGGCTGCCCGCCTCACTTTCACCGCAGATCATCGACACCTTGCTTCGAGAAAACCTGGGCTTTGAGGGGCTTATTTTCACGGATGCACTGACCATGGCCGGGGCGGCCGATGCTGTACCTCCAGGCGAGCTCGAAGTGTTGGCATTGCTGGCAGGCAACGACGTACTGCTCTTCCCCTCAGACGTTGCGGTGGCGATGGACAGCTTGCGCTCGGCCCTGGCTCAGGGGCGGCTGGACAGCGCCAAGGTGCGGGCTGCCTGCGGGCGCGTGTTGCAGGCCAAGCAATGGGCGGCCAAGCCCAAGGAAGAGCCGCAAGTCAACGCCCAAGCAATCGACGCCCTTCAAGACAGCCTGCGCGCAGCTATGTTCACCGTCTTGAGACCACCGGCTGGTGCCCATGCGACTGAATTCCCGATACCTCCCTATGCAAGCGTTGGCGTGTTAAACCTCAATCGAGGCGGTCGTGCTTTTTGCGATCGATTGCAGCAGGCCCATGCGTGCGACTGCATCGCTTACAAGACCTTGCCGAAGAAAAGGAATTGGCCTGAACTCATTTCCGCTTTGAGCGGCTACGACTACGTCTTGGTGAATGTCGTGGACGAGAGCAACAGCCCCAAACGACGATTCGGCATCCCACAGGGTTTCTCCGAATTCATAGGCGAGCTTGAAGACGTCGCGCCTGTGGGCATTTCCTTGTTCACCAGCCCCTACGCCACGGCCTTTGTCGACACGGGCTTGAGGGCCCCGGTATTGATCGGCTACCACCAGGACGACCGGACGCTCGCCGCGGCCGCGGCATCTTGGTGTGCCGAGGGCGACGCTTTGGGGCGACTTCCCGTTGCAGCCGGTCCTTGGGCTTGGGGGACTGGCGAACCGGCCCGTGCTTCTCGTTTGTCCAACGCCCGGCGGGACAGCCTCTGGGTTTGGGATTCGGCCCAGCACCGGCTGGACTCGCTCATGCAGGCCGCACTTGAACTGAACGCTTTTCCCGGCGCGCGAGTATTGGTTGCCCACAAAGGCGAGATCGTCATCAATGCGAGTTACGGTCATTTAGACCAAGACAAGGCGCACCCCGTCACAAATCAATCCGTCTACGATTTGGCATCCATTACAAAGGTGGCGGCCACCACCCTGCTCACTGCTCAAGCCTTGGAAATGGGGCTACTCGACTTGGACTCGCCCATCGGAGAATGCTTTGAAACAGCAAAATTGAATCCGGAACTGAACCCCGAATTGGCCGAGCGCACCTTGCGCCAGATTCTCAGCCACACGGCCGGCCTCCCATCGTGGATCCCGTTTTACCTCGATGTGGTTGCTGCCCACGACACGACAGGTCTGGAACTGCTACCGGTGAACAAGGCCGGTGAATGCGACTCCATTTGCACACTTCAAATTGCACCCAATCGATGCATGGCCTGCCGCTGGACGGACAGCTTGAAGGCCGAAGTTCACGCCATTCTGCCCGGCCCCACCGGCTCCTACCAATACAGTGATTTGGGCTACTACCTGCTGCAAGAAATGCTGGAGCACCGATTAAAAGGGCCACTAGACTCACTGGCCCAGAGCCTGATATTCGAACCCTTGCAGTTGCAAAACATCGGCTACCATCCGCTGCAATGGGCCACGCTGCATCACATCGCTCCCACCGAACTCGACACGACTTTTCGAGGCGAAATGGTCCATGGGCGGGTCCACGATCCCGGGGCGTCGATGCTCGGTGGAGTGGCCGGCCATGCGGGACTGTTCTCCGACGCTCACGACTTGGCACTGTTGATGGAGTGCATTCGCACTGGAGCATTCAACAATGTACAAATCGTCCGCCCAGAGACGCTCGATGAATTCACATGTCGTGCCCTACCAGATCGTGATGTAAGGCGCGGCCTGGGTTGGGATAAGCCGGGGCTCGAACCCGACACCGGGGCCAGTTGTGACGAGGCTTCAGCGCATAGCTTCGGGCACAGTGGCTTCACCGGGACATTGGCCTGGACGGACCCGAAACACGAGCTGACCTTTATTTTCCTATCCAACCGCATCCACCCCAATGCGGAAAATCGCACCCTAATCACCGAGGATATCCGCACACGCGCCATGCAAATGATGTACCACGCGATCGGTGTGACTTCGCGTTTTGATCCCGATGTCAAGTAGATTTACCGTCCAATGATGCGCATAGGAATGGTTTGTTACCCCACGTTTGGTGGGAGCGGCGTTGTCGCTACGGAACTAGGTAAAGCACTGGCCAAACAAGGCCATCATGTGCATTTTATCACCTACGAACAGCCCGTACGCTTGGGGAGTTTCCACGAAAATGTGTTCTACCACGAGGTGCATGTTGCCGATTACCCTCTGTTTGACTACCCGCCGTACGCTTTGATCTTGGCGAGCAAGATGGTGGATGTCGTGCGCCACGAAAAACTCGATTTGATTCACGTTCACTACGCCATTCCGCACGCATCAAGTGCTTTTTTGGCCCAGAACATATTGCGAGAGCAGGGCATCAAGTTGCCCATTATCACCACTTTGCACGGCACGGACATCACCCTATTGGGCAAGGACCCCTCATTTGAGCCTGTGATTGCCTTTGCCATCAATCAGTCCAATGCGGTGACCGCCGTATCCAAGAGCCTTCAGGCCGAAACACTCGAGACGTTTGAGGTGAACCGACCCGTGAAGGTGATTCCCAATTTCTTCTGCCCCTCGCATTTTGCTGCAGGACGCAATGAAGCGATGCGTAAAGTCTACGCGCCCAAGGGAGAAAAGCTGTTGATTCACGTATCAAACTTCAGGCCTGTCAAGCGGGTGCTCGATGTCGTTCGCGTTTTTGCAAAGGTGCGAGAGAGCTTGCCGGCCAAACTACTGATGGTGGGCGACGGGCCAGATCGAGCTGCCGTTGAAACCCTGTGCCGCGAGCTCTCAATTTGCGAAGACGTCGTGTTGCTCGGAAAGTTGAAGAACCCGATTGAAGCCATTTCCACGGCCGACTTGTTTGTGCTGCCCTCAGAATCAGAGAGTTTCGGACTGGCCGCATTGGAAGCTATGGCTGCGGGCGTTCCGGTTGTGGCGAGCGACACCGGAGGCATTCCCGAGGTGGTCGAACACGGGACGAGCGGGCTGCTTTCGATCGTGGGCGATATCGATAAAATGGCGGAGAATGCCTTGGAAATATTGTCGACTAAGGAGCGGCACGACGCCTTTATTGCAGGCGCATTGAAAAACGCTGACACCTTTCGAGTCGACCGCATCGTCCCTCAATACGAAGCCCTTTATTTGCAGCTAGTCCAATGAGCAGCACCGCCATTAAGTCCATAGGCGATCGCATCATCCACCGGCGGACCGATGGGCTCCTGCACATCACCATCACCCAGGGTATCAAACGCGAGCATTTTTGGATGCTGAGTGCTTGGCTTGCGGGATGGGTGTTCTTGGAGGGCGTGTTGATTTGGTCGTGGGCCCATGAATCTGCAGATTCCGGTGGAGACAACCTTGCCTACGGATTGTACAGTGTCTTTTGGTTCTTCTTCTTTATGCGCATCGGAAAGGTGTGGCTTTGGCGGGAACGAGGCGTCGAGGAAATCAGGGTGTCCCAAGAGGGATTGCAGGTGTCCATGCTGATGGGCGACAAGGGAAAACACGGAGACTATTACGCACTCAACGCTGCATCGCCCTGCGAGCGAATCCGCATCGACCCCACCAAGTTCATGCAGGCGTTTGACCGTGCATTCTGGTCCATGGGCGGGGGCACCGTGCGCTTCAAGGCACGCGGGCGCTGGGTTCAATTCGGGAAGCAGCTCGAAGACCGGGACGCCGATGCTTTGCTGCGCTTGATTCAATCCGAGCGCAAAGCCTTGCGGAGCCATTCGGCGGCCCAAGCGTAACCGCTCAGCCCGAAGCCACAAATCACCGCCTCGCACACCGGGCTTAGCAATGAGGTTTGCCTGAACTCCTCTCGGGCGTGGATGTTGCTCATGTGAACTTCCACCACGGGCGCCTCGATGGCCGCCACTGCATCGCGCAGGGCCACGGAGGTGTGCGTATACCCCCCTGCGTTTAAGACAAATCCCGTGTGCGACTCAAAACCGTGAGTTTGCAAGCAGTCAATGAGCTCGCCCTCAATGTTCGATTGGTGGTAGTGGATGCGAACGTTATTTGCCGCCATTTCTTTGCTCAAGGCCGGGATGAAATCATCAAAACTATGATCGCCGTACACCCCGGGTTCACGCGTCCCCACCAAGTTTAAATTCGGACCGTTGACGATGTGAATGTCAATACTTGGGGCTTTTGTGCGGCGGTCTTCAGAAGCACTCATCGGATATCAACTTGGTCGTGGGCGTCGACAAATAGAATGTTGCCTATGCCATGATAGCTCTCAAACACACCCCGTCCGTCGCTCTGTATCTCTTCTTTCGAGAAGCCGATGAAGGTCAAGTCAGCGTGCTGGCTCCGCTTGTCGATGAGGGCGCTGTGGTCTTTGGTGTCTGTGCCGTGGAGTACCATTTGGATGTTTTGCGGTGCGATGGGAATGCGTCCTGCGGTGACCAATTCTGTCAGCGTTGAACGTTTCAATTCCTCATCGCCCTTATGATGGATGCAGAACACCTCGATGTGAGAGTCTCTCCAGTCCGGGTGGCCTTGCAGGATGTAAGCCATGAGGATCATGAGGTTTGCATTGGCCGAATCATCGGGCGTAATCCATAAGTGGATCCGCTTGCGGTCGCCGTAGCCCTTGATAGAGGAGCGCAGCAGCACTAAATCCAGTTTGGAGGCCGCGAGCAATCCGTAATTCTTCACAAGTTGATCAGCTCCTTCCATATCATCATCGCTGTACTCGATGAGCAAGGTGTTGCTGCCTTGTCCTGAAACCCCTGGCAACTGTATGCATTGGGCCATGGCCGAGGTGTAGGACGGCGAAACGATAGCCGAAACACTCACTCGACTCTGGCTAGCACGCCCCATATCCACCAAAGTCCTGCGCGCTGCTGCCGAGCGAGCAATGGTATCGGGGCTCAGCATCCCTTCCACAAGGTGCACGTATGTCCCGAAACCTTGATGGTGGGCCAGCCAACGCACCATTTCAAAGGCGCCGGGCCGCTCAAAGGTGTCCGGGCTGATAGCCAAAATTATCGGGCGCCAATCCCCGCGATCTAGGGCGTCGCGGTCTCTGCGCTGCAAGGTGAGCTGGAGGCGGCGCGAAGCTTGGAATAAAATCCCACGGAACAAGCTCACCATATTGCTGCTGCCTTTTCTGGCGAGGGCAAAATAAATGCCTCCCATGATTAAAAGGCTCCCAGCGGCATAGCCGAAGTTCATCTTGAACATCAAGTAAAAACACGTCACAGCCCCTACGGAAGAAAGCAGCGGATGCGATCTGAACGTCGGACGGTACGACGGGCTTGCAGCCAAATGTTCCAACACGCTGACCATGCAAATGGCGCCGTACGTCACCAAGAAGAACATGGAAATGATCTCCGCCACGGCATTGATGTCACCCAGTGAGACGAATACAAAGCCAATGGCGCAGGTGATGATGGATGCTGCAATGGGCTCGCCATCTTTTGTTCGTCCTCGGCTGAGCCAATGGCCTGTGCGCCCCGGAAAAATATCGTCAACCGCAAGGGCCTGCAGTGTTCGCGGGGCCACCATCACGCTGCCCAGAGCCGAACTCACCGCAGCCGCTGCAAGCCCGATGGGAATCAGAATGGGCCACAGCGCGATCTTCTCCATATATAACTCGTCTGCCACCAAGGCTTCAGGTGAGGCGTTGAGCCAAAACTTGAAGCTCACAGCGATGTACACCAAAATGCCCACCACTGTAGCCCAAAGCGTACCTCGCGGAATCGCGCGCGCTGGGTCTTTGAGGTCACCGCTTAAGCCCAGCCCCGCCGCAATGCCAGTAAAGGCTGGGAAAATGAAGATGAACACCTCGAAGAAGTCGTAGCGATCTATCACCTCGCCCGCTGCCGTCACGACTTGAGCCGGGATGGTGTGTGTCGAGTCCAGAACTGCTTGTGTCTCGCCCGTCCCTAAGAAAAATGAAACGAGTGCGAGCAACAAGACGGCTACAACACCGTACAGGGCTTTCACGCCGACTTGAGCTCCCTTGGTGAGCATCAATATGGTGAGCAGCGCCATAAATCCATAGTTCAAAACAGCCGGGGCAATGGAAATGTTATGAGTGTTCTCAAGCCAGACCAAAACATCCCGCGTGGAAATGGTGAAGGCGATGATGTAAAATGCTACGCTGATGGCCTGACTCAGAAACAACGCGATCCCGATCGCCCCACCGATGCTGAACCCGAAGGAACGGCTGATCATAAAATACGCACCCCCGCCCTCGACTTTCTGGTTCGTCGCAATTTCGGCCACGGCTAGAGCTGCCGGAATGGTCACCAAATGCCCTATCACGATGATGAGCAAGGTGGAATGCAAGCCCACGTGGCCGATGGCGTACCCAAAGCGCAGGAATAGCACCGCCCCCAAAATGGTGGAGATGGCGGTCATGAAAACTGCGAATGTGCCGAGGCCTTTTTGTTGCATGGGGTTCGGTTCGAGATGCAATTATGGACGCAAAATAGGGCGAATTTCCGGGCGATTTGTCAGTGTCAAAACGGGTTTGTAGACGGCGATGGTCAAGAGAAATGAAGTCAGCAATTTGCGGCTCTAACATTCTTGAATCATGAAATACTCTCTCGCTTTGCCCTGCTTGCTTTTGCTCGGATGGGTCAATTTTTCCTGCTGCCGCCCCGAGCCTCCTGTGCTGTTAAACGTTCAACTGAGCGACTGCTCAGGCGAGCCGCTGGCCTTCACTGCGATACGCTGGAGCAGTGGCGGGACCTTTGGTGTAACGGGGAGCTTGGCCGAACCCGTGTTGCAAGTGACTGACGCGTGGGGGAGGGTGACGCGGCCGGCTGAAGTCGGCCAGCGTCTCGAGCTTGTAGAGGCCGATCGCTTTGGTCTAAACGCTCAAGACGTGCTGTATCCGTCAGGCTACAACGGCGCAATGGTACACGTCGTTTTTCCAAGGCTTTGGCGCGTGGAGATAGTGGCCAAGCCCGCCGGCGAGGAGCGCACGCTGGAGTTTCTGGGAGGGCTGCACACCGTGGCGATCGACGAACCGTGGGCAGGTGGGTTCGAACATTGGGGTTGCCAGCCGCCGTTGCCGCCACTAATCGATGGGGAGCCCTTGGAATTTGAGCCCTTCTCTGCCGACACCGTTCACCTGACAATTTGAGCCGAGATGCCCCTTCCCTTCTACCCTTCCACTTCCCTCAGATCCGCTCCGACTGCTTTATTGACGCTTGTTTCCCTTGTGGCGACCGCTTTCATCACGAGCCCGTTGTGCGCTCAAGATTGCCCTGCTGCTGAGCCTCTCGACCCACCTTGGCCTCCCACATGGACCAGCAACTATCATGTCGAGACCAATTGGGGTGGGGCCACCTATGGGGCAAACACCTACTTCTACGACAACGGATCGCCACTGGATCGTCCATTCCTCTTTGTGGAGGGCATCGACTTCGGGCTGGGCGACGGGGCGAGCGCATCGCAGGGCGAAAGCGTCACACAACTAGGCGACTTCGGTTGGGCTGCGTTTCGCGGATGTGATCTGGAGAACTATCCGATGATGGCGCACATGCCCGTGCTGCTTGACTCGTTGTTGGCTAGGGGTTACGATCCAATCATGGTGGATTTTGCAGACGGCACGGCCGACATTCGTGCCAACGCTTCTGTACTGCGAAAAATCCTCATGCTGGTGCATGAATATCAGCAAGGCGTGGAGCCTGTTGTTGTCTCGGGGGCGAGCATGGGTGGGCAGATTGCACGTTGGGCCTTGCGGCAGATGGAGGACGATGGGGAATGGCCTTGCGCTGCGGCCTACGTTTCTCTTGACTCTCCACACAACGGGGCCAATATCCCGCTGGGCCTGCAACAATTGATCCACGGTTTGGCGGTGCTTTCGGAGGACGCGCAGCCGCTCAATGCAGCGCTGCAAAGCCCGGCTACTCGGCAGCTTCTTCTCCACCAATTGGACGGCGTACCGCCGGAACGTGCCGCATATCAAAGCGCATTGGACAGTCTAGGGTGGCCTCGTCACAGTTACAACATCGGCATCGCAAACGGCTCGCACTCACCGCTGCCTGGCAGTGGGACACCTTTTCTGGACTACAACTATAGCGCCATCACGTGGACTGAGGGACTCGAGGAATTAACCGAGCTCTTTAAGCTGCAGATCTACCAGGTTCCGGGCAATCCGAACCACGAATTTGCCCAGCCCGATGCCGCTGTCACCTCTCATTTCATGTTGCCATGCTTCGACGCCCAGGCCCCGTTCAACATATTTACAGGAACGATGCAGGGGGCAACAATGGCCGAAACAGGGCATCTAGACTTCTGCCCTGGAGGCACGCGCCCGTCGGCAGGCCAGCTCGTCAGCAAGGTCAACGAGATGCTCGAAGAACAAAGCTCCCCCGGCAATTTGTTTGCTACCCCTCACATTGAAGAGGGAGACTACCAGCCTTTGCATGCATTCATTCCGACGACTAGCGCATTGGGCGCAGACTTAAACCCGGGATGGACTATTCCAGTGCCGGAAGGCGATACGCTGGCCAGTCCCTTTGATGTATTGCATATCGCCCCCTTGAACCAGCCGCATTCCGAAATCAATCCAGGCAACACCGCTTTTTTACTCGAAGCGATAGACCGCACCCACACCCCGCTGCCAGTCGAACCCATTGTAGATGCCCGAAACTTACTCGTAGATGAAGGACATGCATGGCGACTGCGAAGCGCGCATTGTGCCTCTGGCGGAAGAATCGGCCTGAACTCGGGGCTGCCAGTGTATGAGCAAGTCGCCACAGAGCCCGCGGAGCTGAAGCTGTGGCCGTGCGGATCGGGACTCCTAATTGAAGGGACACTCGACGTCGGAGGTGGCGTCGTTACAGATTTTCACCTCCTTGAAGGAAGCAGCATACAAAGCATAGGTGGTCTGATACATGTGCATTCCGGCTCTCGGCTGCACATGCATTCTGGAAGCACGCTGGATTTGTCCTCTACCGCAGTTAAAATCGACGCCGGAGCCGCGATTGTGATCGACCCAAATGCCTCAGTATTTCTTGAGGGCGAGAACATTTGGTCACTTCAAAATGAAGGCCAATTGGTCTTAAATGGGCGTGTCCAAGTGGATGCGGGTGGAAGTTGGAGGCTTTCAGGAGACGGCAACGCGAGCTTTGTCTCGCTCACAAGCAGCGAAACGGGTCGCATAAGTGGAACGGGCGAGGCCCGCTGGGAGCACTTGAGCATTCACTGTACGGAAGGGGCCACGCTGGATGTGGAGTCTGAGTGGAACTTGCTAGGCGTCAATGGGCATGGTTCGACGGCTTCAGTGCTTCGCACATCGGAAAAATTCATCACGGAAGATTGTGCGTTCACGGCCCTGAACTTCTTGCACAGAGATGCCCTTTGGAAGTTGCAGTCCAATAGTTTTTCCGGCGGACACATCGAGGTGAACAACGGGGAAATGCGTTGGAGAGACGCCGACTTGGAGGGCCAGCCTTTGTTCGGTCATCACTTGAGTTTGCCTTGCCGATTCAACGACTGCATTTTCCGCGACGGGCAGGCCGGCGTAGAACTTTCAGGCGAAGCGGACTATTATTTTGAACGCTGTTCTTTCAGGGCTCTGGACTTTGGATTGGCCATCCACGATGGGGCAGCACTTCTGCGTTGCAATCGATTCGAACAGCTCAACGAATCGATTCGAAGTCGACGTGGTTTGTTGGACATGTCACCCCCGGACAACGGTTGGAATCACTTTGAGATGAACGGCACGCATCTGTTGCTAGACAGGGCTCCCCTCCCGTTGCTCGCCCATGGGTTCAATCACTTCGGGCTAAACAGTTACGGATGGGCCGAGGGCAGTGTGGAGATGAATACCACTTGCGGTCAAGCCGTCTCCTGGCTAATTCCAGGCCAATCCTGGGGATGGAACACCGGATGGGGTCAGATTCAAACGGGACTGCACGTGATTTTGCCCGGATGCAATGTGCCGACAGCGGTCCTGGCCGTGGACATCGCTCCAGTTCAAGGCGGGCCTTGCCGTGCTGGAGACCGAAAAAACATGCGTGAAAAATGGCCAGACAACTTGCCCCTAATGGCCTCTCCCAATCCAGTGCATGGAACGCACTTGACCGTCCGAGCCACGGGACCAAATGCCGATAAATTGAGAGTTGGAAAAGTTTGCGTATTCGATGGTATAGGGCGACTTGTAGCCCAGAAGTCCTGGGCGGAGGGTGAAGCTCTATTTGACGCGGGGGGTTGGCCTTCAGGGTTTTTCACGGTCGTGGACCGAAGCTCCGGGGCGAGCATTCAAATCGTCGTGGAATAAGGTGGGCGGAGGATCAATCAGCCACTTCGAAGGTCTCCAAGATCCAGATGTCTCGGGAGATGCTACGATCGTTCTTGAAATAGTAAACACCATACTTCGCAATGGTCTTGCGGTATATGGTGACTTTGTTGCCAACGCGGATGGTGCGCTCGATAATCAAGGCGTTGCCCTGCTCATATGAACGTTCGGTGATGCCCATTTCGATATCGTCCAGGCGAGGAACGTTTTGGTACTGCCCTGGTTCGAGGGATTGGCCTGAATACTTGTCCTCCACATCCCTCACGGCAGCAGCAGAACGCACCTCAGATTGCAGCTGCTGTTGGTCGCGGGAGAGCTGGCTGCGCAAAACTTCACGCTCAATCTCGCGCTGACGGTCCAGTCTGCGGTCGCGCTCACCTCGGCCGAGCTGTAACTTCTTATTCTGTTTTCTATCGACCACCTCAAAATTCATCATTCGCGACTCTTGAGAGGCGCGGCGGCGGTCGTTGTGAAAGGCCTCCATCTTCTTGATTTCCGCATCGATGGTGTCTGCAAAAACCTTGTAATAGCCCGAACGACGAGTAATCATACGCGATAGTCCGGTGTACTTGGCTTCAATGGCCAATTCGTGGTCCTGAATCATCGCATCGCCTCGAGCTGTCAAATCCACAGCGCGCTCCGCAATGGCCTCAGTTCGTACTTCCACGGACACCACGCGGTTTCTTCGGGGTTGGTCTGAAGAGATCTCATCGCCATTCCATGAAATGATGCTGGCCTCCAGATCGTCGTAAACACTGGCCCTTCGTGCATGCGAGTTCCCCGTCCATATGCCCATCAAACGATCGGTATTTTCGGCTTTCTCTCGGGTGTTTATTGAACGAGCGCGCAGCTCGGATTCAAGCGCCTCGCGGTAATAATCCTCGGCCGCATCGCGCTTGCGATTCTGCATGGCCTGGACGTAGTTGCGGCTATGGGCCAAAGCATCGGCCTCATCACGCTGCTGCTGATCCCGCTCCAAATCCGCCATGATTTGATCCTCAGAGGCCGCCTTGGCCAAGACCTGTTCTTGCTCGAGGCGAGCCGCATCAGCAGCCGCAAGCTCGGCCGCATCTTCGGCGGATCTGGCGCTGTGATCGGTGACAGAAATATCGGCGTCGAGCTCGGCATCATTCAAAAGTTGTTCGAGGCGTCGCAAGCGACTCAAAGGGTAGCGCTCGGTGGGACGCATCTCGGAGGCCTCCGTGTACAACGCCTGAGCGTCGAGGTAGGACCTGGCATCAAAGGCTTCATCAGCACGACGCACCACATCGGCGTATGCCCGGTCGTCAACCGCCGGGTCTGAACCTGCTGCAGCCGCCGCTGCCGCTGCCTCTTCAGGCGTCAGATAGATGATGCGGTCGATGCAAATTTGCGCCTGCTCTGCAGCGTAAACATCATCGGGATACATCTCCAGTGCACGGTCATATTGGATTTTTGCCTCGGTGTACTCGTCCTTGCGGAAACTGCGATCGGCGAGCTTGATAAGTCCATCGAAAGATTTTCGCTTTTCTCGCTCCGCTTGCTCGGCCTCCGCGGCGAGGTCCACTTCAGGCTCTTGTTCGTCACGATTTTCGCGGCCTCCACGGTTGTTCCTGCCGGTGCGCTCTTCAGCCACAGCCTCCTCTTGAGCTTCTGAATCGTCGCCTCCGCCTTCAGTCGCAGCAATTTCAGCAAGGACTTCGGTGAGCAGCTCTTGCGCCTCAAGTTCATCGGGGCGGATTTCTAAAATCGACTCCAAGTCAGTCTGGGCCGTCAACCAAGCGTCGATTTTCATACTGCGCTTGGCCGCCCGCATCAAGCGAGAAACTTCAGCTTGCTCCTCGGCCAATTCCTCAGAACGGGCCAAGTTTTCCTCTGCTTGATTGCGAAGATCAATGGCGCGCTGGTCGTTGGGATACAAAGCCAAGGCCTTCTCAAGCCACGACAAACTCTGGGACCAGCGCTCCCGACCGAACTCGATTTCGGCTTTCCGCATATGCTCGTCAAATTCCTTGCGCACCTTGCCATCGTCCCCTGCTTCACTCAAGCGGACAAATTCCATTTCGATTTCCCGCTGAATTCGCGAAGTGTAGGCAAAGTCAAACTCAAGGGTGGCCGATGCAGATTGGTAGTTTGCACGACCAATAGGCTTGGCCAATATCGCAGGGTCGAAGCCCTCTGGGATTTCAAACAGTGTCATGTCCACCGGGAGCCGGAAGCCTTGCTCTGTGGGGTCCACCTCGGCATTGCCAAACACAATTTCCACAACCCGTTCCGATAAACCGTCCAAATTGAAAGCGATGCGGTAGTCATGTCCCCCAGGCAAGTCCACGTCGTAGCGACCGTTGCGTTGCGTCTGTATTTCGTCAAATGCTGAGCCGTCTTGAAAAATAGTGATGCTAACCCCCTCCAGTTTTTCACTTGAGGCCCGCTCCTTCACCGTGCCACTGACCAGGATCGTAAAGCCTTCTTGAGCAGAGACGGAATGAGCCCCCGAGAACAGCATGCTGAGCAGCGCGAGCAGTAAAACTCCGCGCGTCCACAAAGGCGAACAGTTGGGGTCCACTTTGTTGCTGCGAGAATGATATAATTGGAAGTTCTTCAAATCGTGCAGGGGCAGTCAGCAATTACGGGAAAAGATGGCATTTATTTGCCGGGAACGGCAAGGCAAATTGAGATGTGGTGAACATCCAATTGTGTGCGACAGGTTTGCGCCCTGACTCTGCACACCTGCCAGAACACCGGAAACACGCGCCAGTCGTCGCATTCCTTACGACAGAGCACTCCAATTACAGGAAAGGATGGGGCCGCAAATAGTGCAGATTAGCGGGGGCGTGAAACTTCGCAGGCCCCTGTGCGTATAGGGGCGCATGTCCCAGATTACCCACATCTCCTTCCACCGTCCACTCGGGCTCCTGGCTGCCTTGCTTTTCCCCCTGCTGGCCATAGGCCAATCCACAGAGCAGCCCGCAACGCAGTCTGGAGCACAATACAGCGGCATCGCCATCGGAATGCAAGCCGGTCCAATGATAATAGGCACATCGAGCAATCAAGCCCACCACCTTGGCAATTCAGGGTATGCGGGTGACTTGACACTGCGCTCGGCATTTGCACCAACTCTTGAAGTGGAATTCAAAGGCACGCTGGGCGACATCGTACGGGACAACGGCGCTATGAATGCAGTTAAGACTCAGGTTCGGGCAGCATCTGTATTGGTGAACTGGGCTCCTCAAATGAGCCTTACGAATTGGAAAAAACGCGAAGAAAAGCCTGTGGGCATTGACGCTGTGGGGGCGCGCTTACAGCGGACGGAGATTAAACCCTTCATCGGATTGGGCATCGGCCACAGCGATTTGCACCGGTCGGTCGACGCGCTGGACACGCAGGGCCGAACCTATCATTTATGGAACGACGGGACGCTGCGGGATATTTCTCAGTTCTCAGAACAAGAGGGGCAAGCCGTAATTCTCGAGCGCGACTACAGCTATGAAACGGATTACGACGCTTGGCTTGGATCCAATCAGCCGGCCAGAGAGCGGGCCGTGACCGTGCCTTTGCAAGCCGGAGTGCAATTGGACTTGGGGGCTTCGGTTCGCGCTCGGATGGGCGCCTCGGCTTGGATCGAACCGGGAACTTCCCCGACGGGCTTCGGGATGTTGCAAGGTTTTTTCGGCCTTGATGTGGTGTTAGGTAATAGCCTGAAAAGGAAAGTAACCACCCTCGAATCTCGGCACGACCAATCCGCTCGCGCTGCCCAGTGGGACGTGGACCAAGACGGAGTTTCCGACCTCATAGACCGTTGTCCTGGAACTCCTTATGGCAACAACATTGAAGTAGACCTTTACGGATGCCCGGTGGACAGTGACGGCGACGGATTCGCCGATTACCGCGACGCCGAGCCAATGTCAGTGCACCCAGCCGTAGACGCACAAGGCGTGGGACTAACCGAGCGTCAAGTGAGCGAACGCCACAGCATGTGGCAAGGCCTCGCCCCTTGGACGGGTATGGATTTTGACACGTTGTGGACCAGTTCTAGTTCGAATATGGGCGACGACATGGCTGATGCACGCTGGGTGAAGGCGGCTGAAAATTCAGGACTGACGCCTGCCGAGCAAGCAGCCCTGCTCTCCTTCCGCAAGGTGGTGGCAAAGAATAATGCGATTTATATCGACCCGGTGGCCGAAGCCTTTGCTGCAGCCGAAAACGGTTTAGGCACAATCTTCCGCGTGCAGGTCGGCGCGTTCAAGAGCGCGCAAGCGCCTGCGTTGAAGGCGGTCTTTGCGGGCTGGGATATTCTGGCGCTTGCCGGCGACGATGGCATGACCCATTATGTGAGCCATTCCTTTGAAACGGCAGCCGAGGCCGCGGCACATCGCCGGGCCTTGAGCGAAGCCGGCTTTGAAGGCGTGTTCGTTGCGGCATACCACGACGGGAAGCGCGTGGCAGAAGCGAGGCCGGCAACAGTGATTGGCACAACTGGCATTCGATTTCGCGTGCAGATTGGTGCCTTGCAGGACGAGGTTTCAACGGAGGGCTTGAACGGGTATTTGGACTTGGGTGAGGTGGATCACAACCGCGATGCAGGTTGGCACCGGTATTTCTACGGCACGTTTGAAGACTTGGGAGAAGCCGAGCGCGCACTGATTAAAGTGAAGACCGCTGGTTTCGACGATGCCTTTTTGGTGGGCGAAATGGGCGGAAAGACCTTGCCAGTGGGTGAAGCGCTGATGCTGCTCGGCGAGCGTTAAGCTGAAGCCTCGGCCACGGTATCAGTCACTGCATCGACCACGGCGTCGGCCACACGCATGCCATCAATGGCGGCCGAAACGATGCCGCCGGCGTAGCCAGCCCCCTCGCCGCAGGGATACAGCCCCGCAAGTTCGGTATGCTGGAAAGTCTCGCGTGAGCGCGGAATGCGCACCGGGCTCGATGTGCGGCTTTCAGGTGCCACCACCACAGCATCCGGATGGATGTAGCCCCGCATTTTATTTTCAAACTGCTGAATGCCGGCCTTGAGGCGACGGGCAACGGATTGCGGGAGCACTTTAGAAAGCTGGACCGGTGCAATGCCTGGAAGGTAACTGCAGCTCGGGAGATCGGCCGAGGGGCGACCGGCGATGAAGTCGGTGAGCCGTTGTGCCGGGGCGCACTGGGTGCCACCCGCTGCGCGCTGGCAATCGCGTTCGACACGGCGTTGGAGCTCTAGCCCTGCAAGCGGGCCGCTCAGGCCTTCTTCTCGCAGGAGCGCATCGTCAATCTGGGTGACAACGCCCGAATTGGCATAGGGGTTATTTCGCTTTGAGGGGCTCCAGCCATTGGTGACCACTTCACCGGGGGCGGTGGCGCAGGGGGCGATGACGCCGCCCGGACACATGCAAAAAGAAAACACGCCGTGCTGCTCCGACTTCGGTGCGCCAGAACGCCCCACTTGGGCCACCAGCGAATACGAGGCCGGCGGCAGGTCGGCGGTGGCGCCGTGGTATTGCCGCTGATCAACCCACGACTGGGGATGCTCGATGCGCACGCCTAAAGCGAAGTCTTTGCGCTCAATGGCCCACCCGCGTTTGTGGAACAGATCGTAGATGTCGCGTGCGCTGTGCCCGGTTGCCAGTACGACGTGGGGCGACATGAATGTTGTGGCGCTACAACGCACGCCACGGATCGTGCCGTCCTCGACGATCAAATCGGTAACGCGCGTGTCGAAGTGGACCTGACCTCCGCAAGAAAGAATGCGCTCGCGCATCGCCTCAATGATGGCCGGAAGCTTATTTGTGCCGATATGCGGATGGGTGTCGAGCGTAATGTCCGGGTCGGCGCCGTGCTCGACAAACCACCCGAGAACCTTGAACCAATCGCCCCGCTTTTTTGCTCGGGTGAACAACTTGCCGTCGGAGTACGTGCCGGCCCCGCCTTCTCCGAAGCAATAATTGGAATCAGGGTTGACTTGGTGGTTGCGAATCAATTGGACTAAATCCCGGCGACGCTGGGAAACGGAGGCACCGCGCTCCAAAATCACAGGGCACAGGCCGCGCTCGATTAGGCGCAAAGCACAGTACAAGCCAGCCGGGCCCGAACCGATGACAATCACCGATTCGGCCTTAGAGACGTCGCGCCAAACCGTGGGAACCGACACGGGTCGCTCCGCCCCCACCTCCACGTGGAGCTCGTATGAGACTGGGCGCCGACGTGCATCTAAGCTGCGTCGCACCACAAAAAATGGCGTGCCAGGACGCCAACCCTCCACTTGCGAGGCGAGCGCCTGCTCAATTGCTGCAGCATCTTCCTGCTGGCCGGGAGCCAAGCGGACTTTAACGCGGGCGGAAGGATGGTCGTCAGACATCGGTGCAAATTACGGCCCACCTGATCGAGCTCGCCGGTTTGCAAGGTGTACTTTCGTCGCTATGGAAACCTTTGACGTGCCGGCACTAAATATTCAGGACCGGGGGCTGACAAACGACGAATTAACCGACCTGTTGGACGGGCTGCTCCTCCCCCGGCTTATTGAGGATAAAATGCTGAGTCTTTTGCGTCAAGGGCGCATCAGCAAGTGGTTTTCCGGCATGGGCCAAGAAGGCATTTCCGTGGGCTGTGGATGCGCCATGGGAAGCGACGAGTTCATCCTGCCCATGCACCGAAACTTGGGCGTCTTCACCTCTCGCAAGGTTCCCCTCGAGCGCCTCTTCACCCAATTTCAGGGCAAGCAATCCGGCTTCACCCAGGGCCACGACCGCTCGTTCCACTTCGGTTCGAAGGAACACCGAATCGTGGGCATGATTTCGCATTTGGGGCCACAATTGGGCATTGCTGACGGCATAGCATTGGCCAATAAACTTGAAAACAAAGGGCGCGCCACGCTCGTATTTACAGGGGACGGCGCCACCAGCGAGGGCGACTTTCACGAGGCGGTGAACGTGGCCGCAGTCTGGCAATTGCCTGTGATAATCGCCATTGAGAACAACAAATGGGGCCTCTCCACGCCCAGCAGCAAACAGTTTCGCTGCGCCCATATGGTGGACAAAGCCATCGGCTACGGCATTCCCAGCGAGGACGCGATCCGTGTCAACGGCAACGACATCGTCGAAGTGTTCAGCACCGTGCGACGGGTCGCCGAATCGATCCGTGAGAATCCCCGCCCGGTTATTATTGAGTTCGACACCTTCCGGATTCGCGGACACGAGGAGGCATCGGGCACCAAGTATTATCCCAAAGGCATGATTGACGCGTGGGGCAAGGTTGATCCAGTGAACGCTTTTGTACACTTTATGCTCGAAACAGGGCGCGTGAGCGAGGCGGAGTTGGAAGCCAAAAAGACGGCCATCAAGCAGCAAATTCTCAACGCCTTGGCTGTGGCCGATGAGGAGGAGGACGTCCAGCCCGATATGGACCAGGAGCTGGCGCGCTTGTTTGCCGCCGAGCCCCAGGGGGCGGTGCGTGCGCCTGAAGCCGACCCCTTGATTGATGGTGCAGACAGTGAAGAACTGCGCTTCATCGACGCCATCACTGCAGGGCTGGAGCAAGGCATGCAACGCCATGACAACTTGGTTCTCATGGGCCAGGACATCGGCGCTTATGGCGGCGTTTTTAAGGTCACCGACGGCATGCAAGAGCGCTACGGGGAGGGGCGCGTTCGCGACACACCGCTATGCGAAAGCGCGATTTTGGGCGCAGGATTGGGCCTGTCCATCGCTGGCATGAAGGCCATGGTCGAGATGCAGTTTTCGGACTTTGTTACGTGTGGATTCAACCAAATCGTCAACAACCTAGCGAAACTGCATTGGCGCTGGGGCCAGAACGTGGACGTGGTTGTACGCCTTCCCACAGGCGGCGGCACAGCGGCCGGCCCCTTCCACTCGCAGAGCAACGAAGCTTGGTTCTTCCACACCCCGGGCTTGCAGTTGGCCTACCCCGCCTTTCCCGCGGACGCCAAGGGCCTACTCACCACGGCACTGGATTCGGCCAACCCCACCCTCTTCTTTGAGCACAAGGCATTGTACCGCTCACTCACGGGCCCGGTCCCTGCTGAGGAGTACGCCTTGCCTTTCGGCGTGGCGCGCGAAATTGTTTGCGGAGAGGACGCCGTAATCGTGACGTATGGGATGGGTGTGCATTGGGCGTTGGATGCGGCTAACAAATCGCCCAAGAGCGTGGGGGTGCTGGATTTACGGACATTGGCGCCGCTGGACTGGGAGCAAGTCTTTGCCGTATCGCGCCGGGCCGGCAAGGTGCTGGTCTTGCACGAGGACTGCCTGACGGGGGGCATCGGCGGCGAGCTCTCAGCGCGCATCACCGAGGCGTGCTGGCATCATCTCGACGCGCCGGTCAAGCGCATTGCCAGCCTCGACACACCGATTCCGTTCGCCCCCAATTTGGAACGCGTTTTTTTGGCCAATTCCAGGCTAGACAAGGGTTTAGCTGACCTTCTGTCCGAGTGAACGGGCCAAATAGTTTCCAACAGTTTTAGATAGTTTCGAACAAAATCTGGTCGAGTTAACCGGTTATGAAATCCTACTGTGTAGCTTGTACAATTCGCAGCGGATTTTTTGGCTGCATTTGATTTGATTTGCCTTGACCACTGACACGCCTCCCCCCGTCGATCTCGACCAACACCGCCGCGCCATTCGCACCCACATGATGGACGTGATTGAGCAAAGCGCACATTTGGCCGACCGGATTCCGGCGGAAGGCGTGGCCATCAAGCGAATAGCTCGCGAGGCGCACGAGGTGTTGTTCAGACAAGAAAGCGCAATCCGAGATTTGGCCCGAGGCCAGGGTGCACAGCGCGTATCTGCGCTCAACATCCTGACCGACACCCAGAACATCTCAATGACAATGCTTGCCGATTTGCAGAGCATTGCGCGGCGCCGAGCAGCCTTTGGGAAAACTGATCGCCTGCCGAACTGGGACCGCTAATTAGCGCCTCCGGCGCATCTGCATTTTCGGATTCTTAATGCCCTGTTCGATGGTCCGAATGTCCGCCTTGAGCATCCCCTTTTTGTCCAGGCGCTTGGCCTCATTCAACAAGACCAACGCAATTTTCCGGCGCCCTTTAGCCGCTGAAATCGCGGCCAAATTCAGCTTGACCGCCGCCTTGTCATGATCCTGCTTGAGGCCTTCGCTCAACGCCAGCTTCAACTCGTTTTCGGCTTTTGACAAACTCGTTTCCAACAACATCGACCCCTTTAGAAAGTGGTAATAGCCGCGTTGGCGCTTCCATAGGCGATTTGGATTGATCCGAGAAATCCACCTCTGGGCATCTGCCAACTTTTGTTGACGCATCTTCAAGAACACCATCAGCATCCGCATCGAGCGCAAAGCCACAACCACCAGCAGCGCGCCCAGTAGCAGCATCCCAATTCCGCTGCCCCAATACCCTTCGGCCATGAGCTTCACCGCGTAGGCAATTGCCGCAGCTGCTACTAAAAATTTAATGATTCGAGTGTCCATGAGGCGCAAAACTACGCCGTCAAGCGGTAACTTTCGGGCATGAATTGCTACCGATTCAGGGTCATCATCGACCACGACGGAAATATCTTCCGCGACATTGATATCGCGCAGGACGCACCGCTTGAGGACTTGCACAGGAGCATCCTGTTGGCATTCAATTTCTCCGAGGGCGAGATGGCGTCCTTTTTTACGTGCAACGATGATTGGGAGCGCGCTGATGAGTTCCATCTGATGGAAATGGGGTGCAATGATTTGGGCGAGCCCTTCCCCTGCATGCGCACGACCAAACTCAGCGAAGTGGTCTCTGCTGGCGGCGACAAGCTCGTATACGTCTACGATTTCATGCGAATGTGGTGCTTTTACGTGGAGCTGGATTCCACGCAGGAGGCCGCCCTTGAGGAGTTGCCGCGCCTGGCCATGGAGTTCGGTGATGCACCTTCCCAATTCAGCAAGGGCTCAGAAATGTTCGCCGACATTGAAGATGCCGACACGGGCGGCACAGGCGGTGCTGAAGCCGACGACGGGCCGGTGTTGACGGGCGACCCCGAGATTGACGCCATCTTAAAGGAGGAATACGAGCTGAAGCACGGCGGCGGAGAGAGCGGCGAGGGCGGAAGTGATGCCTTTGACTCGCAGAATCTCACTTCGCTCGACGATCTCGAAGACCTCCACTGAACATGGCAGCGAGCGACGAAGCATCTGCGGCGAGTAACGGAGCGGCGGAGCGGCGACCGCTTTTGGTGACGGTCGTTGGGCCCACGGCGATTGGCAAGACGGCGACGGCCATTGCGGTGGCGCACGCCTTGGGCACGGAGATCATCTCTTCGGACAGCCGGCAATTTTACCGCGAAATCCCCATCGGAACCGCCCAACCTACGGCTGCAGAGCGCGCCGCGGTCCCGCACCACTTCGTCGACTTTTTGTCGGTCCGCGAACCGTACAGTTCGGGAAGGTTTGAGCGCGAGGCATTGGGCTTCTTGGACGAATTTTTTTCGAGCGGGCGAGCGGGGGCGTACTCGCCAGCCGGTCGACCCGTGGCGGTGATGGCCGGCGGATCAGGACTATACGTCAAGGCGGTCCACGAGGGCTTTGACCCGATGCCATCTTCGGACGCGGTACG
>JAQWTJ010000054.1 GCA_029242765.1 Flavobacteriales bacterium
TTGACGCCTTGGGCGTATGCGGAGGATCCTGTGCGGCAGACACCGACGGCGACGGCGTGTGCGACACCGACGAAATCTCAGGATGCACCGACGAGGAGGCCAGCAACTACAATGGCGAGGCGACAGACGACGACGGATCATGCGAATACGACGAGACCTGTGAGCCCTCTTGGGGCGAGCCGACGGTTTATCCCAACTTGGCGACAGTGCTCGCCCGCATCACGCGCGACGGAGAGAATGCTGGGGCAGATGACAAAGTCGGTGCATACATAGGGAACGAGCTTCGAGGTGAAGGTGAAATCATAGATTTTGAAAGCGCCACCTACATCAATATGGTCATCTATCTCGACGGCATCGATGAAAGCACCGCGGTCACATTTGTGTACTTTGATGCAGACGAGGATGCTTGTGAGACCTGCCCCATCGACGGTTCACTCGAGGTGGAAATCAGCGGCGAATACGGCTCATTTGAGACGCCGGTATTGATCGACAGCCGGTGTGAAGACCTTGTGCTAGATGTACCGTTGCAGGCCGGATGGAACTACGTTTCCACACCGCTTCAAGCTGCGGACATGAGCGTGGCTGCTGTTTTTGAAGCCGGCCTTGGCGACAATCTCTTGAAGGTCTTGGGCGACGATGACTTCGCCCTTTCGGGAAACTACACCCCGGGAATTCCTGATGTGTTCAACACCTTGACCGCCACAACAGATGGGGGCGGGTATGTGGTCAAAGTTGAGAGCGATGCCGTTTGGACCAGCACAGGAGCTCCGGTGGACCCTGAGGCCACCTCGCTGGGCTTGAATGCCGGTTGGAACATTGTGGGCTACGTGCCGCAAGAAACGCTTGCCCTGGATGACGCTTTGGCCAGCATTGATGGCGTTTTAGAGCGCGTCATTGATGGGCAGAACGGCTTGATCTACCACGTTGACAACCCTGCACCCTTAAATACCCTTGAAACCTTGGAACCGGGCCGGTCATATTGGGTGAAAATCTCAGCTGGAGCTGATTTAGTCTATCCCGGGACTTTAAGCGGCATCACCGATGAAATCGCAGGGGGTGACATCTCAGAAAACAGCGCGCCAACGCTTCGAACGGACGCCTGTGCAGCGGCTCAGTCTGCAACAGGTTGGAATGTCGAACGACTGCCCTATGTCGCTCAATTGGTGGGGCGTGTGATGCTTAACGAACAACCCGTAGTAGGTGAAGCCTACATTGGAGCTTTTGAAGGCGATTTGTGTCGTTCTGCCATGCCGCTAAGTCAATGGAATGGAGAGAGCTTTGGAGCAATGGCCGTCCACACTGAGGGTGGTGTGGCGTTGGAGTTCAAGCTGTGGCTTGACGGGGTGCTATTCACTTCCATTGACAGCTGGGTTGTGGAGCCCGGCGCAAGCTATGGGGACGCGACCACAGGATTTCCTAATATTCGCTTTGAAAGCAATGTCGGTGTGACAAGCAATCAAAACATCGAATTGGCTGTAGCCATTTTTCCTTCCCCGGCAGACGACTTTACAACGATCACCTGGAACAGCAATCAGGCCATGGCCTTGCAGTTGGTGGATGCCACGGGGCGCATCATCGAGCAAACACAGGCCTCAGTTGGCGCGTGGCGCATCGATGTCGGCAACTTAACTGACGGAATGTACTTCGTGCACCTCAATGGAGTCGATGGGAAAGTGAGCCGGGGCCTTGTGATCAAGCACTGATTTCAGTACGGAGACTTACTCTGAGCACGTGTTGCCAAATGACCCGAGCAATTGCATCAGGTCCGAGACGCTCACCAAGCCGTCTTCATTGATGTCTTCTGCACAGGAAGTGGGCGGAACATTGCACCAGTAGCAGCCTGAGAAGCACACCTTCGAAAGCGTGATGTCGCTTGAAGGAACCACAAAACTTCGGTTGAAGCTGCCCAAGCCGTTGTCAACGCCGCACAACTCAGGAACATTCTCAGCGCCGCTCCAATCTCCGGAAAGCAAGAATTTATACTCGACCAAACCCGGAGACGCCGGCAAGGTGATGGATCGCGTTGCGTTGCCCGAGTCCGTCATCAACGACCCCCCTGGATTCCAGCCCTGAAACGAGCCGGCGACGTGCATGTTATCCGAGGAAATGCCCACCGCATCAAGCGCCGCCACATCAACCACAAAGGTCACCAGGTAGGTACAAGAACTATCGGACTCCGTGGCATTGGGGTTGAAGTTCGAAGCCGCCGCCTCCATACATCCAGCAATGTCCACCACAACCCCACACTCCGCACAATCGCCGAAACACACGGCAGGAGCGTCAGAGGTTGTGGGGCCTACAATCAAGGAGCGGTTGTAGCCCCCGAATCCGTCCGACTGGCCGCAGCCCGCCGGAACCGCTTCCGCATCTTCCCAAAACGTCCCGTTGAGGAATTTGAAATTGATGAGCTCGCCGTCGGTGGCGGTGAATGTGGCCTCCCAAATGTTGTCGCCAATCAAGGTCATGGGGCTGACAGATGACTGCCAATCCTGAAAACTTCCGGCCACATAAAAACCCACACTCGACACCTCACCGGCGGCCTCAATTTCCGAGCCGTCCAATCGCAAGGTGACTTCGTATATGCAATCCTCCGAAGCGCCGTAGTTGACTGCCGACGGCTCGTTGCACGGGGAAAGCAGCGCCAAGGGCGAGGTCAGATCAGGCGTGTCAAGCGGCGTATCAAGCCAGAGAGACCATTGGCCTGGAGCAAAATAATAAGAGGCGTTCACATCGGTGACCTCGATGGTTGAGCCGCTCATATGGTCGTACCAGCTGCCGGCGTGTGGGAAGGCTGGCACCATATCCATGCCGACGACGTCAAAGTTTCCGCAGAGCACCGCGTTTTGATCGGGATGATACAGGTGAATCCGCTTGCCCATACCGGCCAAATCAAGACTAATGTCCCCGCTTGAAAAAGCCACTTCATCGCGCTTGAGAACGTTAATAGCACGGACCGTTCGGGCCAAGGTGCGGCGCGCTGGGTCATTTGCGACATCCCAAGGCGGTGGTTTCTGAGCGGTTCGGCAGTCCGTTGAAAACGTGCCATCACCGCACGATAGAATCGACTCGTCGTAACCGAGCTCCCCCCATTGGTACAACATTTTCGGCCCGGGAATGGTCAGTAAAAATGCGTGCGCCAGCGCCATGCGCTCCATATTCGTAGCCCATTCCGTAGGGTTGTAACCGTTGTAATCATTGGCATACAAACCCACATCATGGGCAACACGCTCCTCGTCGTGACTCTCCATATAGGCCACCAAATTCGGGTAGGTGTATCCGCGTGATTGGTGAGACGCCCAAGAGAGATTCGAAGGGTAGCCCATAGCGGCGTCTGCAAACGAGCTGCGCATGATGCCCCACACCATAAATCCCCCATTGGCAAGAGCCTGTTCCTCGACATTGTCGCCGAGATGCTCAAGAATCATATAGGTCCCCGGATGGCCTGACCAAACGTGGTTTGCATAGTCAAACAGGATGTTCACGCGGCTCTGATCATAGGCGTTCCAGGCGCCTATGTCGCCCAAAGTGTAATTCTGAGTCAAACCTTTAGACAGGTCGATTCGGAATCCGTCGATGTGGTATTCCTCAAGCCAATAATCCATGGTTCGTTTCCAAAAATCCCGTGTCCACCCGTCTTCGTGGTTGAAATCGTAGCCGAGACTGTACGGGTGCACACTGGCCGAATTAAACCAAGGGTTGTCCCAAGTCGCAGTGCCGTCATCTGCTTGGTGCAAGCGAACCATGGGGTCAAGCCCGAAACTGTGATTGGGAACGATGTCGGCGATGATTGCTATGCCTCGAGCGTGCGCTGCATCGACTAAGCGCTTGAGGTCGTCCGCAGCGCCGTACTGCTTGTCCAAAGCAAAACGTTGGGCCGGGTTGTAACCCCAGCTCATGTTGCCCTCGAATTCACTTACGGGCATGAGCTCAATTGCCGTAATCCCCAGCCATTCCAAGTAGTCCAAGCGCTTAATCACTTCTCGGTAACTGCTGCCGCTGTCGAAATCTCGGACGAGCAATTCGTAGATGACCAGCCGGTCTTGCGCGGGACGCTGGAAATTGTCGTCCGTCCATACAAAAGAGGGCGCAACGGTTCGAAAGGCACTGACCAGCCATGACGCATGCTCGTACGGGAAGGAGGGCATATTCGCAAAGCGCTCCGGCCCAATGTAGCCGTCATTCCAGGGGTCAAGAATCAACTCCGAGTAAGGGTCAGCCACTTCCAAGCTGTCGTCAATTAGAAAATGGTAGCGCTGCCAAGCGCCGGGCTCAAGTCCGTCTACGTCGAGCCACCACGTGAAGCCGTCCGAAGCGAGGTGCATAAGCGTGGTTGAGTCCACGGTCCAAGCGTTAAAATCACCGCACAAATGAACCGACTCCTTCGAGTGAGCACGCAACTGAAATCGTGCCGAAGACGCGCTCAGTATGGTCGCACCGTCCACTGTAGGCCACGGAGGATCGAGTGTAGTGGAATCCTGTCCAACGACCGAGTTGATAAAGATGAGCGAGCATAAAAAAAGCAACCCTGTACAGGGTACACTTAGCGAAAATTTCATGGCTATGCAATATACGACCGTAGCTTAACTTCGCGCCCATGAAATACGACGTCATCGTACTCGGCAGCGGCCCCGGCGGCTATGTCACGGCCATCCGCGCCGCTCAACTCGGACTGAAAACTGCTGTTGTCGAACGTGAGTCACTCGGTGGCATCTGCCTGAATTGGGGTTGTATTCCCACCAAAGCCCTGCTGAAAAGCGCCAACGTGTTTGAATACATCAACCACGCCGAGGACTACGGCATCAAAGTGGGCGCACCAAAAGCAGACTTTAACGGCATGGTCACGCGGTCGCGAGATGTAGCTGAGGGCATGAGCAAAGGCGTGCAATTCTTGTTGAAGAAGAACAAGGTGGACGTCATCATGGGCAATGGAAAGCTGATGCCCGGGCGAAAGCTAGAAGTGACGGCAGCCGATGGAGGCAAGCAAGTGCTGGAAGGCGACCACATCATCGTGGCCACCGGAGCACGAAGCCGCGAATTGCCCTCGCTCAAACAAAATGGGAAGACCGTCATCGGCTACCGCGAGGCCCTGACTTTGAAAACCCAGCCCCGGCGTATGGTCGTTGTGGGATCGGGAGCCATCGGGGTGGAGTTTGCGTATTTCTACAACGCCATCGGCACGGAAGTAACGGTGGTGGAGTACTTGCCGAGCATCGTTCCGGTCGAAGATGCAGACGTGAGCAAGCAGCTCGAGCGCAGCTTCAAGAAGCAGGGCATCAAGATTATGACCTCGGCTGAGGTCACGGCCGTAGAGGATGTGAAAAGTGGCGTTTCAGTGACCGTCAAGACAAAAAAAGGCGAGAAGAAAATTGAAGCTGACCTGGTGTTAAGTGCTGTGGGCGTAATTGCAAATATTGAGGGCATTGGGCTTGAAGAGGTGGGAATTGCATCAGATCGCGGAAAGATCCTAGTGGACGATTTTTACAAGACGAACATCCCGGGGTATTACGCCATTGGCGACTGTGTGCCAGGGCCAGCGCTTGCGCACGTGGCCAGCGCTGAAGGCATTTTATGCGTTGAGAAAATTGCCGGCCAGCAGGTCGAGCCCATCGACTACACGAACATTCCAGGCTGTACGTACTGCTTTCCTGAAGTGGCCAGCGTGGGAATGACTGAGCAGGCGGCCAAAGAGAAAGGCATCGAAGTGAAGGTGGGGAAATTTCCCTTCTCAGCATCGGGCAAGGCCAGCGCAAGCGGCCATAAAGATGGTTTCGTGAAACTCATCTTCGATGCGAAGTACGGAGAGCTCCTCGGCGGCCACATGATCGGTGCAAACGTCACCGAAATGGTGGCTGAATTGGTGGCTGTGCGCCGCCTGGAAACCACGGGGCACGAACTGATCAAAACCATCCACCCCCACCCCACACTCAGCGAGGCTGTGATGGAGGCGGCAGCGGCAGCCTACGACGAGGTCATCCACCTCTAACAAGGCGCGCAACGCGCACTTGCCCGTCGGCCACAAATCGCACAAGCACCACACCACTCGCCGCTCCAAGCGCAAGACGAGCTGAGCGACCATGGCCTTCCGCTTCGTGCAACAATCGACCGTCTGCGCTCCACACTTGGGCGCTCCAAGGACCGAACGACCAACCCCAAAATTGGCAGTCTCCACCGGCCTGCGGCGCAAGGCGAAGCGACCAATCGGTCCATGCCAGATGCTGCGATTGATTGGGCACGGCTAAGGCCTCGGGCGAACGCGGAGGAATCTCAACTGTATACAAGTCCTCCATCAAGGTGTCCGCAGGGATGCCTTCGGTGAATATTTGAAAATTTAGGGAGCCGGTTATGGTGCCGTCAGTGGTGAATTGACCCACCAAGATTTGAAGATCATCGCCGGCGATGCCGTTGCTGCTGCCCAAAGTGATATACCATGCTCCGTCTGCATCCATAATTAAATCGCCGCCCTCCTCAAAGGGCACCACCCAGACATCCGGTGAGGGCGGGAACGTACCGGCGCCCATTTCCAAATCAGCGCCAACAGGCGCCACATCGATGCCAATGGTAATCCAGGAGTCGTACTCGAGTCCCTCGAAAATGTCAAATAGCGGCTCAACATTGGCGTTGGGCGTGACCCAGCCGTTTTCGTTCTGGTAGAAACTCGTGGTGGTCTCAATCGAGGATGCAAATCCAGACCAACCGGAAACGGAAGTCAAAAAATCGTCGGGGTGAACACAATTCAAGTAAAGCCGGTTGGTCGTCATGCCGGCGATGCCGTCCACAGCGACAAGGTCCCAAGTGAGAAAATACGGTCCACTTTGCGTTGATTGAGCACTCGCATGCTCAAGTGGCATCAAAATGAAGGCGGCCGCAAGGGCTGGGAGAATACAAAAGCGGGTGAAGGGCTGGAAGATCATTTGCTGTTAACTAGGGGATAAGCTTGGTCGAGGCGAACCTCGGAAAACAGGTCGTCGTAGGCAAGAACGCGGGCCTGAATTTTCAACAGATTACCGACTTTAACGCCCTGAGGGACTGCACCTTGAGACCAATTTCCAACGACGCCCCCCTCCATCGAAAACGAAGGCCCGTCGAGTGATGAGATGACCCCAAACACCACCACCGCCTGATTAGCGTACAGCGCTTGTGCAGCTGTTGGATCCGCCTCAAATACGGCAAGAAGGTCTGCAGGGACAAACTTGGCTACGGGCTGCTCGGACGAAATATTCCGATGAGGCTTGTTCAGCTCGCCCCAAGCATAAGCTCCGGCAACCGAGAATACCGCAACAACTGCAGCCCACTTCATCCATTTTCTCATGGAGCAAGTTTAGGATGGAAAAAGTTCATGAAAAAGACGGCCCGGTACGCGTTCGTACCGGGCCACCAAACCAAAACCTGTCTTGTCGTTGCGCAAGGCGCGCAAGCCATTTGTTTGATGGCAAGTTGGGCAGGTATATCTCCATTATTGCTGATGCATATCTGCACATTCGATGACTTTTGTCATCGGTCAGCCAGGCAACCGTTCAAAAAGTCACGTGCTCAACATTTTCAGAGCCCGAGTCCTGCGGTGATTCCAAATCGCACGTATGGCCCGGTCCGAGCGTTGAATAGGTTCTGTGTGCGGAAAGACGATCGGTCCAAGATGCGGTCTCTAAAAGCATCCTTGGCCCCTTCGACTTCCAAATCGCTCATCTCTGAATCGAAATCCCAGCGCATGTTCAAGCTTCTGAACTCAGGCCCCAAAAAAATCTCCAAGGAAAGCCCATTGTCTGCGACCCATTGAAAACCCACCAGCAACCCCGCACCCATTTGTGTGCGTTTTGCGCTAAAGTCAACCTCTCCATCATATATGCTCAAGGATTCCGGCCAATCAGAAATATCTATGGCCTCTTCATCTACGCTGAAAGCATGCACTTCGTAACGCGCAAATAAACTGAGGAACACCCCCTCAGGCACCCCGCCATTGACCCAAGCATACCTCCGAATTTCAGGCGTAATACCCCAACCGGAATGCTCCAGCACTGCTTCTGCGTCAAAATAATAATCTTCGAAGGTCTCTTCGTCGTAATAATACTGGCCACCCCGAGCATTTTCAACCCAGCCAATGCCATTGATGGCCATTTGAAACGTGGTCTCATGATCAAGCACTCTTTCGTAGAGCAATTCATAGCGACCATGGACGAAATCAAACATATTCAACTTGAGCAACGCTTCTTCTTGCGGTTCGGATTGGGCTGAAACAGGCGAGAATAGAGACGCCGACAGCACGGCGAGTGCAAGGATCAAAAAGGCAGGGATTCTGAAAATCATAACCCGAAAGGTACGGCTAACACCCAATATTTGCTTCAAGCAGACTCCTTGCGGTATACTTCTTCAAAAGCTGATCGACGCAAAATTGATCGCATCCGCCAAATGGTCTCTTCCTGAAACTTGAGCAAGTCCGTGAGCTCACTTGCCGTGACTTCATCTCCACCGTGCTGGGCTGTAGTGATTACTTCACGTTCCAAACGGATGATTTCAGAAAAACCGTCCCGAATGACGCGCACAGCAACGCGTTGCCCCACACTACTTTCCACCTCATTCAAGGTGGCGTAACGCACAAATTCAGAGAGCTTCGTGTAGGGCTTTCCTTCGAGGCACAGGACGCGCTGAGAGACGCGGGCCACTGCATCGGTACAATGCGTGATTTGCTCAATCAGGGCTTGATCGATGCAGAGAAATTGCTCGCCCCAGCCGTTGTGCTGGATTCCGCAAGCGTTGGCCCGCATGACGTGAAGATTGCATAGTAGAATATTGAGTGGGTCAACCAGGCGGTCAGCCCATTTGCGATCAAGTTGATTGGATAATGTGGTCATTGTACGCAATGTCTCACAACATCCGCCTGCATGTAATGTGTTCTATCATCAGCAGGAGTGACTTCCGTCATCGATAATACGGTCGGCTTTCATAAAACCGTCGAAGCTTGTCGATTTCCACCTCGAGCATCCACTTGCTTCTCGCTGTGGACGCATCAGAGCACTACTTCACTCAGCGCTTCAGCATCAAGTAGCCGCTGTGCTCGATGCCGTCGGGCAAGTGCAGCACGAAGTATAGCGTTCCTTCAGCCACCCCATCGCCGCGCCAATTGTTCTGGTAATTGTCTTGCTTGTACACCACCTGGCCCCAACGATCAAAGATGGTCAGCGTATTGCCTGGGTACAGCTCAATGTTTGTGAAAACCAACAGGTCATTGAACCCGTCGTTGTTCGGTGTGAAAATGTTGACCAATTCCACGGCGCAGGGGTTGATCAGAACGTTGTGGGTGTCCGTATCACCGCATAAGCCAAGCAGGTTATGGTGAATGACCAAGTTGCCCGTCCCGGCCGCATTTAAGTTCACCAAGCCGGTCACTGAGTCGATGCAGGCCACGCCCGCCTCACAGTCCGTCCACCAATATCCGCCCGGCCATTGCACGCCCGGCTGCCACGTGTTTGCACCTATGCACAGGGCATCAGGCATTGTGATTTCTGCATCGCGCTGTTCGAGCACGAGTTGGTCAGCGGTTCCAACATCGGAGCACACCCCGTCGATGGTATAGCTTACCGTGAAATTTCCTGGACCTGAAACGCCGGGATCAAAGTTGCCACCAGAACTGATGCATCCCCCGCAGTCGGCAGACCATACACCCCCCGTCTCCACGGCGCTTAAACTGACCTCGTCGCCCGATTCGCACAATTCTTCAAGCGCCAAAATTGTTGCATCGACCGCAGAGAAGACCGAAATTGTCACAGCATCCGAAACCGCGCAGCTGTGATTGTATTGCAACGTGACTTCGTGGACCCCAGCTCCAGCATTGGCTGGATTGAAGATCCCCGTGCTCAAGATGCAATTCCCACAATCTGCACTCCAATACAAATTTGGAACAGAAGCCCAGCCGTTCTCAGCCACACCGTCCACTTGGTGCATCAGTTGAACAGTTCCACCGTTGATGCACATGGGCTCGGGTGTGGTCACATCCACAGACAACTCAGGTAAAATCGTCGCGTTAAATATCGCCGCGTCTGAGCACGTGCCGTTGACCACAGTGTATGTGAACGAGGCCGGGCCTGGTGGGGCCGCCATTGGATTGAAGAGCGAGTCAGTCAAACCTGGGGTCGCCGAGGTCCAGCTGCCGCCAAGAACGTCGGTGAAAAACCAAAGTTGTCCCGGAACTTGGCATATCTCGTCGGGAATATTACTCGAGGTGATATTGATCCCCGCGTCCACATTCACCGTCGTAGATGAGGAGACCGAGCAGAATTCTTCGGGAAGAAAGGTCACTTCAAACGCCCCTTGACTGGGGAAGGTGAGCAGCCCCGTGTTTTCGTCGATGCACCCACCGCAATTGGCAGACCATACGCCGGGCATGTCGGATTGCAATTGGACTGTCCCCACATCTTGACAGAGCGTCAGGGGCTCCCCCAAATCAGCGGACACCGGCTCGGACACCTCGATAGCAACCGTATCTGAGCCCGTGCACAAATTGCCAATTTCGTAGACCACTTCGTAGGTCCCAACCCCCACTGTGGGGTCGAAAACACCACCCGCAGTCACACAATCACCGCAGTCCGCAGTCCACTCCCCCCCAAATGGCGAAGCAGTCAAATCAACAGGATCGCCAAAAGGGCATAAGTCGACCACCGCACCGGTGTTCACCTGCGGAGTAATGGCGATTTGAATCGTGGCCGTTTCCGTCACTTCGCCGCAATCGCCGTCCATAGTGTAAGTGATTTCGAGTGCTCCAGGGGCCACTTGCTCGGGGTCCAGCACACCATCATTGTCGATGCACCCGAGGCAGTCTGCCGTCCATATACCGCCAGTCATCTCAGGATTTAATGGCGTGAGGCCCTCGCCTGAACACAAGGTCAACGGTGCGTCAAAGTCGGCTGTCATCGATTCGCTGGCAAACACCACAAGCACCGTGTCAGTAATGGCAAACTCGCTGGTGTCAGGCTCTTCAGGCTCAGCGATGCAAAGCGCATCGAGTGTGATGGAGCCGTTGAAATTGATGTTCGGGCTCGAACTCGACCAGCCGTTCATCAAGTTCAGCACCCAAGTGCCTTCGCCTCCCAAACAAAAGTCGTCGATATCAAACGAAGCGTCATACGTGCCACTTGAGGTGGTGTTCCAGTTGGAAGGCCAATCCCCAATCTCAGTGCCCGGCAAATCCACATTGAAGCCTGTCACCATGGCGCATTGACCTGAAGGATCACACACCGACAGGGAGAGGTCGCCCGGCCAACTCGCACCAAAGCCACCAGCCCAGTTCACCGTCACACTGAATCCCGTGACGAACCCCGACAATTCAAAGTCGGTGGACTGCACTTCGTTCGCATTGAGCAGTTCAGCGAAGGTCATCGTCGTATCGCAAGAGGAGTTCGGGTCGCCATCACAAATCTGCGTGCCCGGCTCAATCACAGGAAAGTTCAACCCCACAACAAATTCCGTGGTTTCCAAGGGGCACACTTCGAGCGAATCGCCCGTGCCCACCACCACACCGTCCACGAGATAAGTCACCTCGGTTTGGGTAATGCCTGTAGGTGAAAATATCCATGCCATTTGGCTGATGTCAAACTCGCCCGCATCGTAACCGTCCGGTGCAATGCCGTCGCCGGTTCCGCCTTGAATGCCCACAATGGCCGGGATGCAACCGGAGAACTGGTCGATGTGGATCTCAACGATATTGGTCGTCTCGTACAAGATAACTTGTGAGGTGAGGACTCCCGGACTGCAGGCCGTCAACGGCATGGCCTCGAAAGAAAGGATGAATTGACGGCAAGGGGCCTCTCCGACCGTGCTGTAGCGGATTTCACCTCCGCTGTTGCCTACATAACCAAAGGGCGCCCAAATAGCAGGGGACGGAAGATTTCCGCTGCCCACGCCTTGGTTGGGGTAGTTCGGTGTATCGTCATAGTTCGTGTTGAACACGACATAGCCCTTGCGGTGCGCCTTGAGCGTGAAATAATCGTTGCCATAAAACGAAAACGGAAAACCGATGGAGATATCGTCCGTGTAGCCCTGCGCATTGTTGCCTATCAATGTCCCTGCCCCCAAGGGCATGGGCATGGCGAATTCGACCGAGTCCCAAGCATAGGTGCTCGTCTCAGGTACGCGTTCAAAAATCGGGTGAATAGTCGTGCATCCCTCGTCACAGCCCACATTCATGGTGTCTGCAACGGTGAGAAAATCACAGGTTTGTGCATTTGAATTGGCCGCAAAGAGCATCAATCCGCAACAGGCAGTCAAAATCTGGGTCAAGATCCGGTTAAAGGTCATGCGGCAAATTAACCCAATTGAAGCCAATCCACCTTCCATTCTCCCCTGGGGCGCAAAAATAACTGGCAACAGTTGCGAACATTCCGTTCAATTCAACCTTTGGGAGCAAGCCAATCGAAGAAGTTTTCGCACCTTCACAGGCCTCAACGAGGACTTCTACGACAGCAATGACTGCGACGACTCCAACGAACGATCAAGAGCGAAACACGCACAGCTCAGGAGCGAAGATTTTCGCGCTTTCAGCCATCGGCAAGTCCATTCAGCAAATGCTGTTGGACAAAACCCAAGGGCAAGCGTTTTGGATTCGTGCAGAGATATCCAAGGTGACGCGGGCTTCATCTGGCCATTTTTATCTGGACCTTGTCGAAGAGGTGAGAGGGCGCCAAGAAGCAAAAATGCGGGCCTCAATTTGGAAGGGCAACGCCGCTACAATTCGTCGCACTTTGGGCGAAGAATTCGACGACGTGCTGAAGAACGGACGCGAAATCGTCTTCTCCGCCCGCATCACATACCACCCTTTGTTTGGTCTGTCACTGGACATTCAAGACATCGACCTGAGTTCGATGCTCGGGGAACTGGAGCGGCGGAAGCAGCTCACACTGTCCACGCTTAAGGCCGAGGGTGCGGTTGGCCCGAACCGCCGCCTGAAACTCTCCTTGGCGCCTCAACGTGTCCTTCTGATCGGTTCGCCCGGCACCGCAGGGTTCAGAGATTTCATATCCCATATCCAAGAAAACGAACACGGCTACAGCATCGATTTGGGCATTTTGCCGGTGACCGTGCAGGGCGAATCAGCTGCAGGACAAATCATCCATGCGCTCAAATTGGCGGACCGCATCGCAGAAAAGACGCCCATCGATGCGGTGGCCTTGCTCCGGGGTGGAGGATCTCCACTGGATTTGGACGTATTCAACGACTTGAACCTCTGCCGGCAAATTGCCGCCTCGAGTCGACCGATTCTGACAGGTATCGGCCACGAAATTGACCTCACCCTGGCCGATGTCGTCGCCCACCGTGCGTACAAGACGCCAACCGATGTAGCTGATGGTATCATTGACTCGATAGGCAACTTCCATCAGGCAGTTATGGATAAAGTCCAAGGCATCGCACACATGGCTGAGCAGAGCATCCGCGCCGACCGTGAAGCCGTCCTCCATTGGCTCAATCTCATCTCAGAACGACCGGTGTCCAAAGTCCAGCTCTTGCGAGGGGCCTTGTCCAAAACGGGGTTCCAATTGGCCCAAATCACGCGGCAGCAACTGGCACACGAGCAATTATCACTTGCGCACAATCGCTCGGCATTGGGTCCAATTGCTATAGCGCGAATCGCTCAAGTCGAGCGACCCCAACTGAGCACTTGGCACAGCGCCCTCGAACAACACACGCGCAAGGCCCTTCTGTTGCAAAACGAGCGCATTGCCGGACTGCAACGCACGCTTGGCCTGCTCGCGCCAGAACGAACCCTGGCCCGAGGCTTTTCAATCACGCGGACCGTAAACAACGGCAAAGCCCTCACCAACACAGAAGGCTTGCAAGCGGGCGAACGCCTCTGCTCCACCCTTTCAAGCGGTGTCATCGAGTCCGAAATCATACACGTCAAACCCAACCATCATGAGTAAGAATAAAGCCCCAGAGCTCTCTCCCACCCCCGCTTCGTATGAAGCAGCCTATGAAGAACTTGAAGGAATCATGGAAGCCCTACAAGAGGATGAAATCAGCGTGGATGATCTCGCCACTAAGGTTCA
>JAQWTJ010000058.1 GCA_029242765.1 Flavobacteriales bacterium
CGACGCCGTGGTCGAGCACCTTGGCGAGGTGTATGCTCCGGATCTGGCGCTCTTGTTGGCTGATGGTTTCTTCGCCGTTTACCCGGGAGATGTGGGAACATCGGAAGAGGCCATGTTGGAGGCCTTGATCGAGTCCAATGCGGGTGGGTTGGGTGATTCGTTGTTGGCCGCGGCCCCTGATTTCGGTGAAGGTGCGCAGGCCGCAGGGGATTTCGAGTTCGGTCCTCTAAACGTGTACCATGCAATTGTGGTGGATTATGCGGTTTTCACTTTTGCTGTCGCTGCGGATGTCGTCTTGTTGGATTTGGTGTATCCCGGGTTGGCCGAGGCCGAAGATTTCGATGACTTCCGGAGTGCTGTGGGCACCCGGGTCGAGGCGAAGGAAGGGTTCAGTGCCGCCGAGGTGGACTCACTCGTTCAGGTGTTCGGAAACTATGAGTGGGGATTGGAGGCTACCGAGGAATGGTTCGCGTATTGGAATGACGCCGTAGGGTCCATGGGAAATCCGGCGGCCACATTCGATTGGGACTTGTTTGATCGCCAGCAGGTACTGCTGTCCGCAGCCGACTTCTATGCCATATCCAATGGTTACGCGGATTGGGAGACCATGGTGGACGCATCGTTCGAGGCCTTGGATTTGCTCGTCGAACAGTATGACGATGCTGAGGTCTGTGCTGCCGTCGGCTTGCAGATCGAGCAGGAATTGGCCATGACGAGGGAGGCGTTTGAAGGGACCTTCGGCATCTCCAATGGCTATTCGATGGATCCGATCGAGTCCCTGGAAGTCAATGTGTTGGTCTACGATTCGGGAGGCGTTCCGAGAAATGACCTGTTCGAGATCCAGGTCATCGAAACGCAAAATCTGGGGAACGTGGATGGCAGTGGCTCGGTGGCACCGGGAGAAACGGGAACGGCGGTGTTCCTCTTCATCCCTGAGCAGGGAGCCGCCCCCACCGAACCGGTGGTATACGGATTCGGGGGCACTGTCAGCTATTTCGACCCGACAATCGGCGGGTTGGTGACCCAACCTCTTGATCCCGCCTATCTCACGGTGGAACCAAGTCCAAATCTGAACCTTGACTACTTCATCGATCGTGTGGTTTACGGGGATGATCCTTTGACGCCTCCTGTGGAACCCATCTTGCCCGCCGAGTTGTCCGTGATGATCCACAACAGTGGATACGGTCTGGCCAATGCGGTGACCATCGCATCTGCACAACCTGAAATCGTGGACAATGAAATGGGGTTGGCAGTGGCCTTCGAGCTCATCGGTTCCGCATTTGAGGGGAATCCGGCCAACCTCGGCATCCTCGATGTCGATTTCGGTGATATCCCTTCCTTCGAGAGCCGGATTGGATCTTGGTATCTGACTTCGTCGCTGATGGGTCATTTCACGGAATTGACGGCGGATGTGGTGCACAATGACAGTTATGGAAATCCCGATTTGAGTTTGATCGAGTCGGTGGAATTTCACGAGATGATCCACCGGGTCAGGGATCCCTTCGAGGAGGATGGCCGTGATGATTTTCTGGTGAATGACGACCCTGATGTACAGGCCATTCCCGATGTCCTGTACTTCTCGCAAGGAGACAGTGTGGCGGAGGTCTTCGAGTCCACGGAATTCGAGTTCGGTCTTTTCGATGGCCTGGCGGCCACCAGTCAGCTGGAAGTGACGGGGCTGCTTGAAGGCTGGACCTATGTGCGCGGGGCATCGCCCGGGGGTGAGTTCTACGAATTGGTTTCGGTGGCCCGTGCGGATGGATCCAGTGTCCCGTTCCAGAATGCGTGGGTGACCCGCACCACCGTGGCCATGCAGGGTGCACCGGTCCACGAGCCTGTATTCCACCTGCTGGATCGATTGGATTCCATGCAGACGGAAACTTACACGTTGCTGTGGCAGGCCGATTTCGATGAAGAGTTGAAGATCGTGGATTTCGAAGGCCTGCCGCAGGAAGTAGGGGACATTGTCTTCGAACAGGTGGACACGGTGGTGGTGGAGTTCGATCGGCCCATTTCGGCGTCCACCTTCGATGCTGAGGACATCCAGGTTTGGAACCAAGGGGCCTTGATCGATGCTTCCTCGGCAGTGATCTCCGCCTTGGATGAGACGCGTTATCTGATCGACTTGACCCAGGTCACGACCGGTGATGGTCTGTACAAGCTCGTGGTGTCCACCCTGGGCATTGACGACATCACGGGCGAACCGGGTTTCCTGGGGGAGGAGCGATCTTGGGTGCAGTACATCGGCCACCCATATGTGATGGAGGTCTTCGATGCTTTCGAGGAGTTCTGGGGTGTAGGGGAGATGGTATATGTCACCGACTCCATGCCCCATGTCGACCTGATCTTCAATGTCCCCATGGATCAATCCACCCTGCAACAGGAGGATTTCCAATTGCGCAGGGACGGGGCTTTGCTGGCGGAATTCCTGCCCGTACCCCAGGACCTGACCAATCGCCTGCAGCGCTTGGATGGTTTCGATGATGCCATGGACCTCGATGGTGGGTATGGCTTGTGGGTGGATCTTCCCGCGCTGTCCTCCCAGGAGGGCCTGACGGGGGACAGCCTGCAGATCATCGAGGTGGTGCGTGACCGCGTCCTGCCTACGTTGGATTCGGTCGAACCTGTATATGACGGCGGAATGGACGCCCTGCACGTCACCGGGTTGGATTTCGTCTTCTCGGAACCCGTTTTTGGGCTTGACAGTACGATGTTCGGTCTGCTATCCGAGACCGGGCCTGTCGAGGCGGTGCCCACATCCCTTGGAGATGGATCGACATGGAGGCTGGCGGGTTGGGGATTGTACACCTACCCTGAAGGATCGTATTCTGCGACCTTCGAATCGGATGGAAACGGTGAGGATGCCGGGGGTTTGCCCTTGTTCGGGGCCACCACCTACGACTGGGAGGTGGTCCGGTCCACCGACCTCGCAGCCACTTTGTTGGGTCTGTCACCCGACCTCGGATTCTCCTCGTCCGACAGGATCACCCACGGAGAGAATTTCGATGTGAGTTATGTGCTGAACGGTTTTGCCGCTTCGGTGATCCTGGAGCAGCGGGTGGACAACGCATGGGAGCCGTTGGTCGAGGTGGCCAATCAGGTTGAGGGCACCCATGAAATGGAGTTCGCCATCCTGGCGGACGGGACTGCCGAGTTCCGGTTCCGTACCATCACCCTCTCTGGACTCGAGCACGTGGAGGAGTGGTCGGCCTTCTTCGATCCAGTGCCCCTGCATGCCTCGTGGACAGCAGAGTCCCAGACCGGGGTTTCAGGTCTGCCCACGGATGGGGCCACCCTGACGTTCTCGCAACCCTATATGTCGGGGACCAACTTCCAACCTCTGTTGTCATTGACCCGAAGTGGATTCCCGATTCCACTGGGCCCGCTGGGCCTCTCCTCACCGGACAGCCTGACCTTCGAGGTCAGCGGATTGGCTGCGGCCCATGCCGTTCCCGGTGATTACGTGTTGGCCTGCCAACTCAACGCGGTCCAGAAGCGGTCCAGCGGTCGCACCGGGGCTTCCGCCCCGGCATTCGTCTGGTCCGTGGAGGATGACAATCTCGCTCCCGTGGCCGTGGCCGGCCCTGATCTCGTGGTGCAGAGTCCTGGCGAGTATCCCCTCGACGCAATGGGCTCCTTTGATCCGGACGGAGATACTTTGACATACCAATGGTTGGGTGGTGGCCTGACCTTGATGGATGCCCTGACGGCTACGCCGACGGTGACGGTGGAGGCAGGTGTCCCACTCGGTTCGTACGAGGTGATTCTCGTTGTCAGTGATGGTACGATGGTCTCCACGGACGTGGTGATTGTGGTGGTGGAGACGTTGTGCCTCAACGATCAGGATGGGGATGGCATCTGCGATGAGGATGAAGTGCTGGGCTGTACGATTCCCGGTGCGTGCAATTTCGACCCGACGGCGACCGAGGATGATGGATCCTGCGATCTGCTCAGCTGTGTGGGTTGCACCGATTCCCAGGCGTGCGATTTTGATCCGGAGGCCACACAGGATGATGGATCATGCCAATATCCCGAGGAGGATTATCTGGATTGTGGCGGGGGTTGCTTGAACGATGTGGATGTGGATGGTGTCTGTGACGAGATTGAGATCATTGGATGCACCTATGCTGATGCCTGCAACTTCGATCCTGTGGCTACCCACGACGATGGCACTTGCTATTTCCCTTCCAGTGGCGAGGATTGCAATGGGCAATGCCTTGAGGACGCTAATGCGGATGGGGTTTGCGATGCCTTTGCGATTCCCGGATGTACGGCCCCTGCGGCCAACAATTTTCATCCCGCGGCTACGGATGATTATGGAAGCTGTGATTTTGAATTATTGGAGCCGTGCGATGGTGACATCAATGGAGACAACAGCGTGTCTGTTGCGGACCTTTTGATCATGCTGAGCGACTATGAGTCTACGTGTGATTGTCTGGAGCTGCCCGATGGCACCTGTGACTGTGATGGTACGATGTCAGATGCCTTGGGTGTGTGTGGGGGGGCGTGCATGGCTGATGTGGATGGTGACGGGGTGTGTGACGATGTGGATGATTGTGTGGGGACATACGATGAATGCGGTGTATGCAATGGTCCTGGTCCTGTCCTGGACTGCGGGTGCATGGACATCCCTGAGGGAGATTGTGATTGCGTGGGCAACCAACTGGATGCCGAGGGCAATTGTGGCGAGGTGTGTGTGACCGATTTGGATTCGGATGGGGTGTGCGACAACGTCGAACAGCTGGGATGCATTTATTCCGCATCCTGTAATTATGACGACTCGGCCACGAATGATGACGGCTCCTGTGTGTTCCCTGGTTACGGTGTCGATTGCAATGGAGATTGTCTTTTGGATGTGAATCTGGACGGGAATTGCGATGTGGTAGAGGTTCCGGGCTGTACCGAGCCGTGGGCATTGAATTACCACGTGTATTCCACAGTGGATGACGGTTCTTGTGTCTACAATGTGGCGAGTTCCTGTCCCAGTGATTTGTCGGGCGATGGTATTGTCACCATCCAAGACGTGCTCATCGTTTTGAGCTTGTGGAATACTTTTTGCGATTGATTTTCGTGGATCGGAGGCGTTGGATTCGCGTGAACCGGGCATTTCTGGATGTGGCGGGGTTGTGGAAAACGATGTGTGGGGATGTGAAGGGTTCAGCCTCATCTACGAATCAATCAGTCCGTTACAGAAGAAAAAACCAAAAACGGGAGACCGCATTGCTGCAATCTCCCGTTTGGTACCCGGAGCGGGGCTTGAACCCGCACGGCCCAGCTGGGCCACAGGATTTTAAGTCCGGCGTGTCTACCAATTCCACCATCCGGGCGGGTCGGCGAAGATAGGTCAGTTCAAGCGGTATCAGGAGGTCAGTTCATATGGCCTGAGACCCAGCGAGTGCCGGTCCAAATGAGCTCGGCAAAAATGCCATTGGTCTCCCAGCTTTGAGCGTAAGTGAGCCAATTTCCGCTAAGATCTTGGAGGTATACGCTTTGCGAATCCTGATCGGGCTGCTTGCTCACGGTCATGCGGATCGTCTGACCTGGAAATTCGCCTGGAGGAACGGAAACGTAGAGGTAGGGGAAGATGAAATCTTCAGCGATGTACAAGTCGTAGCCCAATGGAATGTGGTCCATTGTGTCGGGGTCGAAGTGCAGCACGCTCGGCGGAAGCGGGGGGACCGGGTCTGGAGAAAAGGGCTGGCCGTACACCGTGAGGATGGTTGTGATATCGCTTACGCCGATCAAGCCGTCAGCGTTTGCGTCGGGGTTGAAGGATTGAGCAGAAAGGGGCTGCATTACAAACGGGGTGAGCACGAGGGCGAACACAAGGGCGAGAAGCAAGGTGAAGATGCGGGACACGAGCAAGTCAGTTTAGATTGATGGTCAACTCCTTAAGATACGATTTTTTGGGAAGCTATAGGACGGCGCTGATAGGTGGATGTGGGCTGCTGAGGGTTAATTTGCGGCCGGAACCTCAGGATTATGACGACGAAATCTACCTCTACACCCGCCGCAACAGACGGGGGCCCGTTGCAAATGGTCGACTTGGTAGGGCTGCACAGCCGCTATCAAGCAGAGCTTGAGGAGCGCGTGCTGGAGGTTTTGCGTTCGGCACAATACATCGGCGGGGCTGAAGTTGCAGCCTTTTCAAAGGAGTTGGGGGCGTATTTGCAAGGGGCCAGCGGCAGCAACAAAGGCGAGGCAGTGCACGTGGTGCCTTGCGCCAACGGAACGGACGCCCTGCAAGTTGCACTGATGGCGCTGGGGCTGGCGCCAGGCGACGAAGTGATCACCACGTCGTTTACGTTCATAGCGACCGCAGAGGTCATCGCCTTATTGGGTTTGACCCCCGTCCTTGTGGATGTGGATCCGTTGACGTTCACCATGGACGTGGAGCAGGCGCGCAGAGCGGTGACCCAGCGCACAAAGGTGTTGCTACCGGTGCATTTGTACGGGCAATGTGCGGACATGACGGCCTTGGGGGAGCTGGCGCAAGAGAAGGGCTTAGCGCTCGTGGAGGATGCGGCGCAGGCCATCGGGTCGTCGTGGAACTTGGGGAATGAAGTCGAGCCGGATCACTGGGCCGCTGGCACCATGGGGACCATCGGCACCACGAGCTTCTTCCCGAGCAAGAATCTGGGCGGAGCCGGAGATGGGGGGGCGATATTTACCCGAGATGAGGCGCTAGCAAAGAAAATGCAGATGATCTGCAACCACGGCTCGAGCCGGCGGTATCACCACGAATTAATCGGGGTAAACAGTCGATTGGACGGCATGCAAGCGGCCTTGTTGCGGGTGAAGTTGCGCCACTTGGATGCTTTCAACGCAGCGCGCAGGAGCGCAGCCGATGGCTATGACGCCCTGTTTGGTGAAGCTGTAAAGCAGGAACGTTTGCCCGAGCATGCCGTGCACACCCCAGCGCGCGATCCGAAGTCCACCCACGTCTTTCATCAGTACACCTTGAAGTTGGGTGCGGCCGGTCAGGGTCCTGCGTTGCGGGATGGATTGGCCCTCCATCTTCAGAAGAAGGGGATTCCGCATGGGATTTATTACCCGATTCCAATCCACAGGCAACCGGCCTATCTACAATACGGGATAGATCCCGCAGATTTGCCCGTCACAGAGGATTTGACCCACCGCGTGATTTCACTGCCCATGCACACAGAATTAACCCCTGAAATGCAGGGTCGGATTGTCGGCGAAGTCGAGGCGTATCTTCGCGGCAAGGGGGCACAATTTTTGAAGCATCCCAACGTAAAGGAAGACGCATGAAGATTGCAGTTGTCGGTACGGGATATGTGGGATTGGTTACAGGAACGTGCTTTGCAGAGACGGGCAATGAGGTGATATGCGTGGATATCGATGCAGCGAAGGTTGAGCAGATGAAAGCGGGAGAAATCCCCATTTACGAGCCCCATCTCGACGTGCTTTTCGAGCGAAACTTAGAGGCTGGGCGCCTGAAGTTCACCACCGATTTGGACGACGCCATCGAAGAGGCTCAAGTCATTTTTCTCGCCCTGCCCACCCCGCCCGACGAGGACGGCAGCGCCGACTTGAGCTACGTCTTGCGCGTGGCTGAAGAGCTGGGACAGAAAATCAAATCCTACAAGGTTATTGTCGACAAGAGCACCGTTCCTGTAGGGACGGCGGACAAAGTGCGGGCTGAGGTTGCAAAGAATGCAACAACTGAATTTGACATTGTGTCCAACCCTGAGTTCTTGCGGGAGGGCTTTGCTGTGAACGACTTTATGAAGCCCGACCGCGTGGTGATTGGGCTGAGCTCCAAACGGGCTGAAGACGTGATGACGGACTTGTACCAGCCCTTCATTCGCCAAGGCAACCCCTTGATCATCATGGACGAACGCAGTGCTGAGCTGACCAAGTATGCGGCCAACGCCTTCCTTGCGACCAAGATCACCTTTATGAATGAGATTGCCAATTTCTGTGAGCTCGTAGGAGCGGATGTGGACAAGGTGCGCCGCGGCATGGGAACGGACACGCGAATCGGCCCACGCTTTCTTTTTCCAGGCATCGGCTACGGCGGAAGTTGCTTCCCTAAAGACGTACAGGCCCTGCATCGCAGCGGTCAAGAGGCGGACTTGCCCTTCCAAATTCTCAGTGCCGTGATGGAGGTAAATGAACGGCAAAAGACCGTGTTATTCGACGATATCTTAGAGCGCTTTGGAGGCAACTTGAAAGGGATTCGGGTGGCCGTTTGGGGATTGGCCTTCAAGCCGGAAACCGACGATATTCGGGAAGCACCAGCGCTGTATATGATTGAGCGACTCCTCGAAGCGGGTGCAGTAATTTGTGCGCATGACCCCGAGGCGATGGACAATGTGCGGGAGTGCTTGGGTGATCGCATCACGTATTGCGACGATCCATATGCGGCACTCGAATCAGCGGATGCCCTCCTCATTTGCACAGAATGGCAAGTGTTTCGGACGCCGGATCTCCAGCGAATGTCCAACGCATTGAACAACAAACTCATTTTTGACGGCCGCAATTTGTACGCCGTGAAGAAGATGGAAAAGCAGGGGTGGGAGTACGTGTCAATCGGTCGCAAGCGAAGCACACCCCAATCATAATCACAGGTCATGGAACGCATTTTAATCACTGGAGCCGCTGGATTTTTAGGTTCACATCTGTGTGAACGCTTTCTCAGCGATGGGCATGAGGTCCTGGCCATGGACAACCTCATAACTGGGGACATCCGCAACATCGAGCACTTGATGCCGAACGCGCGCTTTTCGTTCCACCACCACGACGTCAGCCAGCATATTCATATTGCTGGCGATCTGGATGCCGTGCTCCATTTTGCCTCGCCAGCCAGCCCGATAGACTATCTGAAAATCCCTATTCAAACGTTAAAAGTGGGGTCGCTTGGCGTCCACAATTGCTTGGGGCTGGCGCGGGCCAAAGGGGCTCGCATCTTGGTGGCTTCGACCTCTGAAGTTTACGGCGACCCGCAGGTGCACCCGCAAACGGAGTCGTATTGGGGGCACGTCAATCCGGTGGGGCCCCGAGGCGTCTATGACGAGGCCAAACGCTTCCAAGAAGCCATGGTCATGGCCTACCACACCTATCACGGTTTGGAAACGCGGATTGCTCGAATCTTCAACACATACGGGCCCCGAATGCGGTTGAACGACGGGCGGGTGTTGCCGGCTTTTATCGGCCAGGCCTTGAGGGGCGAAGATTTAACCGTCTTCGGTGACGGCAGCCAAACGCGCAGCTTTTGCTATGTGGACGACCTCGTTGAAGGCATTGTGCGGCTGTTGAGAAGCGATGAGAGCCAGCCCGTGAACCTGGGGAACCCCAACGAAATTTCAATTTCTGAGTTTGCTGAGGAGATTATTGCCCTGACAGGAACGAAGCAAAAGGTGGTCTACAAGGATCTTCCCGTGGATGACCCGAAGCAGCGTCAGCCGGATATTTCCAAGGCAAAGGCCCTGCTCAATTGGGAGCCACAAGTCGGTCGCAGCGAGGGGCTCAGCAGCACGTACGCCTACTTCAAAGGCTTGCCGAAAGAGGAGTGGTACCGCAGCGCACACAAGGACTTCAAGCAGTACAGCAAGTGAGCAGCACGGAAACAACATCGGACTTTTTTGCGCACGAAACAGCTGTCATTGACGCAGGCTGCACCATCGGCGCGGGGTCTAAAATCTGGCATTTCAGCCACATCATGCAGGATGCTGTACTGGGCGAAAGCTGCAACATCGGCCAGAACGTGGTGGTCTCGCCGGGCGTGGTGCTCGGCCGCAACGTCAAAGTACAGAACAACGTGAGCCTCTACACCGGCGTGACCTGTGATGACGACGTGTTTTTGGGGCCGTCGTGTGTCTTCACCAATGTGACCAATCCACGCAGTGCGGTGGTGCGTCGAGGGCAATACACGTCCACTCGCGTCGGTCGAGGGGCTTCCATTGGCGCCAATGCCACCGTTGTGTGCGGACACGACATCGGCGAGTACGCCTTCATCGGCGCAGGAGCCGTGGTGACCAAAACCGTTCCTGCCTACGCACTGGTGATAGGAAACCCTGCGAAACAACTCGGTTGGATGAGTGCTTACGGGCATCGATTGACATTTGACGAAAATGGACGGGCGGCCTGCCCAGAATCAGGAGAACTGTACAACTTGACATCGGAAGGCGTGACGCTTTCTTCGGTAAAATGAACAAAGACAAGGACTTATACGAGAAAATGCTCGCCTCAGAGGCGACGCTTTCTGTAATCGGACTCGGGTACGTGGGGCTACCCATCGCCTTGGCCTTTGCCAAGCACATCAAGGTGATCGGATTCGACATTTCGGCTGAGCGCGTGGCAATGATGAGCCGCGGTGAAGACCCTTCCGAGGAATTGGATGCTGCGGCCTTTGAAGGGGCGGACATCCGTTTCACGGCAGACCCCGCCGATTTGGCCGCAGCGCACTTCCACGTGATAGCTGTTCCAACCCCAATCAACGCGAGTAACCAACCCGACTTGGGGCCCTTGCTTGCCGCAACATCCACAGTGGGGAACGTTTTGAAACGTGGCGATTACGTTGTGTACGAAAGCACGGTCTACCCCGGATGCACTGAAGAGGATTGTGTGCCGCTGCTCGAGGAGTTAAGTGGACTGAAGATGGGCGACGATTTCAAAGTCGGTTACTCGCCCGAGCGGATCAATCCAGGCGACAAGGTGCACACCATCGAAACCATCGTCAAGGTGGTGAGCGGGTGTGACAGCGAGAGTTTAGATGTGGTGGCCAAGACCTACGAACTTGTGGTCAAGGCCGGGACACATCGGGCTTCGAGCATCAAAGTGGCAGAGGCGAGCAAAATCATCGAGAACACGCAGCGCGATGTGAATATTGCCTTAATCAACGAATTGAGCATCATCTTCAATCGGGTGGGCATCTCAACGCACGAGGTGCTCGAGGCGGCCGGTACGAAGTGGAATTTCTTGAAATTCTCGCCCGGCTTGGTTGGAGGCCATTGCATCGGCGTAGACCCATATTACTTGACTTGGCGAGCAAATCAATTGGGCTACCACGCAAAAGTGATCAACTCGGGGCGCTATGTCAACGACTCGATGGGATTTTATGTCGGAAAGCAATGCGTCAAACGGATGCTTGAACTGGGGGTCAACCCGCTGGAAGCCCGCGTATTGGTGCTGGGCGTAACCTTCAAGGAAAACGTGTCCGATATCCGCAACAGCAAAGTGTTTGACGTGATTAGCGAGCTGAGGTCTTTCAATGTAGAAACCGACGTGGTGGACCCCTGGGCCTCGGCTGAGCAGGTCAAACGCGAGTACGATGTGGACATGATTGATACGCCGGTGGCCGGGGCCTACGACGCA
>JAQWTJ010000069.1 GCA_029242765.1 Flavobacteriales bacterium
GCTCCCCCGAAGACCCCACAAACTTCATCGGTGCCGTTATTTCAGAAGCAGCTTTTGACAAGATCTCCGGCTACATCGACTGGGTCAAGTCCCAAGACGATGCGGAAATCATCGCTGGCGGTGGTTACGACAAAAGCGTTGGGTACTTCATCGAGCCCACGGTTGTGGTCACGACCAACCCCCAGTTCCGCACTCTCGAGGAAGAAATTTTTGGTCCGGTGGTCACCATCTATATCTACCCCGCCGACGACTTCGACTCCGCCCTAGAACTGGTGGATTCCACCAGCGAGTACGCGCTGACCGGTGCCATCTTTGCCCGCGAGCGCTACGTCATCGATGACGCCATGCGCGCTCTGGAAAATGCAGCAGGCAACTTCTACATCAACGACAAGCCCACGGGCGCAGTGGTTGGCCAGCAGCCCTTCGGTGGCGCGCGAGGCTCTGGCACAAACGACAAAGCCGGATCGTACCTCAACCTCTTGCGCTGGGTCAGCCCACGCACAATCAAGGAAAACCTCCTACCTGCGACAAACTTTGAATACCCCTTCCATCAGGCGTAGTTGCTCGATCATCGAACCGGCTTTTGACCCTGCTCAAATACCGAACATAAAAAAGGGGCCTCGCGGCCCCTTTTGTGTTTTTCGACTTCCGAAAAGCCTCTTATAAAGACAAGAAGAGGGGGGATTCCCCACTAAAATACTATTTCTTTTTCTTCGGTGCGGCTTTCGCCACATGGATACGCCTGCGCTTGGATGGTGCAGGCTTTGGCGCCGGAGCTGACTTCTTCTTTGCGACCTTCTTGGTGGCCTTCGGGGCGACCTTCGGGGCGACCTTCTTGGCGACCTTCTTGGCAACCTTCTTGGCCTTAGGTTGAGCGGCCTTCACACGACCCGCCGGCCGGCCCAGTTTCGGACGCCCGCGCTTGGGTGCAGCAGACCCTTTCTTTAATTTCTTCTTCTTGGCAATTTTCTTTTTGACCAACTCGTCCTTGAACAACGCCCCAGCCTCTTTCGCATTTTTGATGTCCAATGCAGTCAATGACATGCGACCCAAAATGCGCTTGGTGTCACCCGCACCCGACATCCGAGTCGGTGCTCCCCCTCGATCACTTACCGACATACGGCCCAGTGATTCAAGCTTCTCCTGATACTCAGGAATGAGCTTCTCGTTCGAATCCAGCCAGGATGTCAAGACCAAGAATCGTTCCTTGCGCCCAGTCAAACCCCGGGTGTCAATTTTCCCCTGAACCGCTCGCAATCGGAAAGCTGCGTTCAAAATGGAAGAGCGAACCTTTGACTTGTGGGAGGCTGGCAAGTTGTGCATGAGCATCGCGTCACGGATCAATTCGGTGTAGCTCACCGGGCGATTGCATTGGCGGATACGACGAAGGATGAAGTTGCCCCAAACGCTCTTAGGACCACGCTTTTTTAGGCGGCCGCGCTTATAGCCCACAGGCTCCACCTTTTTTGAAACGCGCGACTTTGAAGGAGACGGCAAGGGGCGCTTGCCGCTGCCCGGTTCCAAAGTGCTCAGCACTTGGTCGATGTATTGAAGTTTCACAAAGAGGTCGTTCCTCTCTTTCTGGTAGTATGCGCGGACCGCTTCGAGGTCGGCTCCAGAGAGCGTAACTGCTTTATTTGAAGGCATGTAATTGGACGTTTTCGTTCGTCTAGTGAGGCTGTGAAATATTACTTTATCACTGCGGCAAATATGCAATCAAATACTATGGAAACAATGAATACAATTTCATAAATAAAAATCCCCGGGGTTGCCCCCGGGGATCGCAAGGTTATAAGCCGGATTCTGTACTTCTTGCGAAGCTTCCACCATTGATCTATGCAACCTACCCTCTAGCTGGAGCGGGTCGCCCTCATAACGCTAGTGTACTTGGTCTTGCAGCCCGAAAGGTTTTCCAAAGCTCTGCAGTCACCTGCAAACTGGTGGGCTCTTACCCCACCTTTTCACCCTTACCTGTGCCTGCCGAAGCAGGCCATCGGCGGTATAAATCTCTGTGGCACTTTCTGTCACACCTCACGGCGCGCCTCCCCTTTCACGGAGTACGGCACCCTTCGCTGTCCGGACTTTCCTCCCCGATACAAACGAGTTGCGTCGGGGCGGTGGAACGCCTTGCTTTTGCAAATATACGCTTTGCTTGAAGGCCAATTGGCCTCAATCCCACGTCACATCCAAAGTGAGCAGTTCTCCCCCGCGAAGCACCTGAACCTTTGTAGATTGGCCCGGCTCAAATAGACTGAGCCCCTTCATATAGGACATCATATCGACGATTTCTAAATCGCCCATCTTCACGACCACATCCCCGCGCTCCATACCTGCTCCTTTGGCCGGACGGCCGGGGTTGACTCCGTCAATGCGCATGCCCGATCCGCTGAACATGTAGTCCGGCATCACGCCGAGGGTCACCTTGAAATCAGGGTTTGGTTCGGCTGTTGTGTCCACTGTAGCCGTGAATGGCACCTCGACCAAATTGTCAAGCTCTGCGACCAAGCACTGCGCCAAATCTGCAACGGCGAGCATGCCCTCTTGGTTCAACTTTTCAGCTGTATCGCTGGGTCGATGGTAATCAGGATGTTGACCCGTAAAGAAATGCAACACCGGCACATCCTCGTAGTAAAAGGAAGTGTGGTCGCTGGGGCCCACACCCGATTCGGTGACCACAAAATGCAGCCCTGCCGTGTTGCAGGAGTCGAGCATTGCAGGCCACACCGGCGAAGTACCAACGCCGTATACGGCCAAGGTGTCCCCGTGCATGCGGCCGACCATATCGAAGTTCAACATCCAACGCACACTGTCCATAGCAAGCGTCGGCTCGTCACAGAAATGGTTCGACCCCCAAAGCCCTTTCTCTTCCCCACTAAAGCCCGCAAATAAAACCGCATGAGAGGCCAACGGCGACAATTTATTTCGACGGGCAAGCTCCAGCATGACGGCAACGCCCGATGCATTGTCGTCCGCACCAGGGTGGATCTGAAGGGAGTCCTCATCTTGCTCTGGGCGGAACAAGCTGTTCTCATCGCCCCAGCCCAAATGGTCATAATGAGCCCCGATCACGCCCCAGCTGCCTGCACTGGCATTTGAAGCCCCCAGCACATTGAAGCCCTCAATGGGAAGCACAAGGGCCTGGCCCAGAGCTTTATCTTGCACTTGTCCATTTTCGTCAACGTTTCCGTGGACTTGAACCGCCGGATGTGGGGTGTAAACGAAATTCTGGAAGTAGCCCGAATCGCCCGCAGCCGACAGGCTGGACTGGATCATGCGTCCGGAAAGCCATTGGCCCGCCATGTCCGCACCTCTGGTTCCGGTTTCGCGGCCTTCCATCGCTGGCTGAGTCAAAGTGCCCACGTCCCCCCGCATAGTCAACAGTGCAATTTGTTCTTGCTCGGAGTGAGGCATCGAGGGGTCCTCAGACCAATTGGCGTTCTCTGAACTGCATGCCGTGAAGGCCGAGACTGCCACCAGCAGTAATGCCACCGTCCAAATGTGTGAAGTCCTCATAAATCCTTTTCTAAATCAATGGTTTAGGTCAATGCCTATGCGGCTGCGAAGTTCTAAATTCGCAGGCAACATTTAACGTCGAAATGAAAAGATCATCTCTCTTCAATTTTTTAAGCCTCTCAGCGCTTCTCTTTTCTGCATCTTTTGCGCTTTCGGGTTGTGTTGGTCACAGTGATTCAGAGGAAGGTTCATGCCCATTTCATGCGGAAGACGAGGCGGCAGCAGAGACCGTTGTTGCCGATGAAAACTCAGACGGAATGGAAGGGGACGCGCTGATTTACGAACAGGAGAAGCACTTCAAAAACATGCGCCAATTGACTTTTGGAGGGGACAATGCCGAGGCGTATTGGTCTTTTGACAGTGAGAGTTTGGTGTTTCAAGCGACCAATCCACAATGGAATTTGAGCTGCGATCAAATTTTCGTTATGGAGCTCGGAAAGGACAAGCCCTCACGCAAGCCGCCCACAATGGTCAGCACAGGCTACGGCCGTACGACCTGTGCGTACTTCCTGCCCGGTGACCAGGATATTGTGTACGCCTCGACCCATTTGGCCGATAGCGCATGCCCCGAAACGCCGCACCGCGGGCCCGGCGATAAATATGTTTGGCCGGTTTACGAGGGCTATGACATTTTCCTGGTGAATCGTCAAGGTGAGAACCTGCGCCAACTGACTTTCGAGGCGGGCTACGATGCCGAGGCGACGGTCAGCCCGAAAGGCGACCGGATGGTGTTCACCAGCACACGGGACGGTGATTTGGACCTGTACACGATGGCGCTCGACGGTTCGGATGTGAGGCGCGTAACCCACGAGCTGGGCTACGACGGCGGCGCGTTCTTCTCGCCCGACGGCGAATGGCTGATTTGGAGGGCCAATCGCCCCACCGGAGAAGAGGCTGAAGTGTACAAGTCACTCCTAGCGCAAGGGCTGGTGCAGCCCACGCAAATGGAGCTGTTCATCGGTCGCGCAGACGGCACTGAGCAGCGCCAACTGACAAATTTAGGGGGGGCCAATTGGGCGCCATACTTTCATCCCAGCGGAGAAAAAGTACTCTTTTGCTCCAACCACGAGAGTGGGAAATTCCCCTTCAATCTGTTCATGATCGACATCGACGGAACGAATTTGGAGAAGGTCACGTTTGACAGCGATTTCGACTCCTTTCCGATGTTCTCACCCGACGGGAAACGCGTTGCATTTTCTTCCAACCGGAACAACGGCCGAACGCGCCACACGAACATGTTTGTGGCCGACTGGGTGGATTGATTAGAACGAGCGGGCGAGTAGATAGCCCTCTTCAATGGCGCGTTCTGCGTCCAAATCGCGCGCAGCCTTTGCGCCACCGATAATGTGCACGTCCTGGTTTTTCGATTGCAATTCCTGCGCGAGGTCGAGCACTGAGACTTGCCCTGCACACAACACCACGTGATCCACTTTCAACAAGTGGGCCTCACCGCCCAGCTCGTAATGCAATCCGGCGTCGTCGAGCTTGACGTATGTAACACCCGTGACGGCTGTGACCCCTCGTTTTTTAACTGTGGCCCGATGAATCCAGCCTGTGGACTTGCCCAAATTGGCGCCCGGCTTGGTGGACTTGCGCTGGAACATCCATAGCTCACGCGGCGGGGGCAATCTCTCCGGCTTGATCAGTCCGCCTGGCGTGTCAACCGTTGGGTCAACGCCCCAGTCTTTTTGAAACTGAACCGCCGGGTCGGCGGTCGAAGACGGGTGACTCAAGAAATCAGCCACATCAAAACCGATACCGCCCGAACCAATGATTGCAGCCCGGGAGCCAATTTCAACTTCTCCACGCAGCACTTGGTCGTACGTCACAATGTCGGAGCGACTGAGGTCCGCCCAAGCAGGGACGCGAGGCTTCACGCCCGTGGAAAGAATGACAACATCAAAGTCTTTGGCATCCTCGGCATTGAATCTGCGATTTACGTGGACCTTAGCCCCATGGCGCTTGAGCAAGCCGGAATAGTAGCGCAAGGTGTGCGCGAATTCCTCCTTGCCGGGCACTTGTTGTGCCAGACGAAATTGACCTCCGATTGAAGGGGATGCCTCAAAGAGGTGAACGTCTGCGCCGCGACGGGCCAGTTCCGAAGCACAACTCAAGCCCGCCGGGCCGGCACCGATGACGGCAAAACGGCGGGCGCTCTTTCCGTTTACATCGACAGGAGCAGGCACAGCGGGGAGTTCGAGTTCCCTCGCTGCACGTGGGTTGACCAGACATCCGGCCACTTGCCCCGTGAAGATGCGGTCCAGGCAGGCCTGATTGCAAGCGATGCAGGTGTTGATTTCGTCCGAGCGTCCGCCAAAAGACTTGACCATAATCTCAGGGTCGGCCAAGAACGGGCGAGCCATGGAGACCAAGTCGGCGCAGCCATCGGAAAGGACTTGTTCCACCACGGCGGGGTCGTTGATGCGATTGGTCGTAACCAAAGGGATGGCGACGGTGCCCATGAGCCGGCGCGTGACCCATGCAAAGCCGGCACGGGGGACCATGGTTGCAATTGTGGGAATACGCGCTTCATGCCAACCAATGCCTGTGTTGATGATCGAGGCGCCGGCATTTTCAATCGCTCGGGCTTGAGTCACAACCTCGTCCCAGCAAGCACCCTCGTCCACCAAGTCAAGCATACTCAGACGGTAAATAATGGCAAAGTCCGGGCCGCACTGCTCTCTAATGCGTGAGACAATTTCCACGGGAAAGCGCAGGCGATTGTCCAAAGGACCGCCCCAAGCGTCGGAGCGATGGTTCGTCCGCGTTGCCAAAAACTGATTGATAAGGTAGCCCTCCGAGCCCATGACTTCCACACCGTCATACCCGGCTTCTCGAGCGAGCCGAGCAGCGCGAACAAAGTGGGCGATTGTGCGCTCTACGCCACGGGCCGAGAGCGCACGGGGCTTGAACCGTCCGATGGGCGCCTGGATGGGCGAGGATGAAACCGAGAACGGGTGATGAGCATAACGCCCCGCATGCAAGATCTGCATCGCTATTAGACCGCCCTCATTGTGAACGGCATCGGTGACTTTCCTGTGTTTAGGAATTTGTCCGCTGCGCCACAAAGTTGTGGAATGCGGCCCAAGACGGCCCCGAAAATTTGGGCTAATCCCTCCCGTAACGATGAGTCCAGCGCCAGAGCTGCCCGGCACATCGCCACCAGAAGCTCGCTCGGCATAGAAGGCTGCTAGCTTGTCGAATCCACCCTTGGACTCTTCTAACCCCGTGTGCATGGACCCCATAATTACGCGATTGCGCATCGTCAATCCGGCCACATCGAGCGGGGTGAATGTCAATGGAAATTGTGGATGAATAGGCATATTCAAAATTCAGTCAAACTCTTCAAAGCGGTCGATAAATTCATTTCGACGCGAATGCGTGGGGAGAACCTGGTATGAGAAGCGGCCAGCGTCAGATTTAAATTTACGCTTATCGGACTTGATGGCCACGATGGCGTCGATAAAGAGTTGGTCGGTCGTGGAAATGTTCATAATACCGTTTCGATAGTCAAAGAAATACCAATTGTCCTCGTCCATGTGCAAGTAGAGTCGCACGCGATCGCCTCCACGCCCCGTCGACATTTCCAGTTTGCCTTTCAATTCACGAAACACCGGCGTTTTCCCCATGCTCACAAGGCCCAGCGACCCCTTCGAAATAAACGCATCTTCTCCAGCGTCCCATTCCAGCTCCACTCCCGTTAGAAGCAAGCGATGGTCGATGGACTCAGGAGTCTTTTTGAAACTCCCCATCATCGTCATCGAAGCCCACACCTTGTCTGCACCCTCAAGCCCCAGCCAATGGCGCAAATCGGCCTCCCAGGTGGTGGACGTCACATCAAGCGGGTCAGCTGTGGGCCAGCCGCTAATCAACTCAGCCAAGGCCTTCCACACCCCGTCATCGAAGGGAAAATCCCACGCCATGGAAAGGTCCGACTGCAAGCCGCTCGCTGTAGTGAAGCCTTGAAGTTCGCCGGCCGCCTTGAGCGACATCATTCCATACTTGAAGGGGAAATCCACCCCACCATAGCCTGCAACAGCACAGCCGCCTTGCTTGAGCTCGATGAGGTTCCCTGGGAGGTCAAAGCGCTGCATTTTATCACGCGGACCGATGAGGTAGGATCCTTTGCGCTTGTCAAAGTGCAAATCGCCTGTGGCCGACAACAGCCGTTCGTCCTCTCGCCCACGCAAGCGATCGCCGAATGTCGCATAAGGACCGCCGCCAGGATCGTAGGGGTCGCGAAAAAAGAAACCCGCACCCAAATGGCTTTGCAGCACATCCCTGAGCGTGGTGTCTATGGGGATGTAGATGTCCTTGGGGTCAATTTCAGCATCGAATGCCAATTTCATGCGATCCATCTCAGGGCAACCGGCAAGCAATGCAGCCCCACCGATGAAACGCAAATGTTCCTGTCCTGCGGCCAAGAGGACCTCTCCGGAAAAGCCGAAAAACGGACTCAATGAAAAGTCCTCGCGGGCGTGCACGAGGCCTGAAGCGACTGTTTGACGGCTCGTGTCCACCTCGACCTCAGCGAAATGAATGATCTGCCCCAGCTCATTTTCGTCTTTGTACTCATAGTCTGCACTCGCACGGTATTTGTAACGGCCCGTGACCTCGACGCGGGCATCGAACAAGCGGTGGTAGCGCGTCGCTTCATTGGCCAAAATTCCGGCGCGCTTGAGGACATCCATGACCGCTCTTTTCCGGATCACCACCAGGCCAGAGTCGGGCAACACCAAGGCGTCAGCAACGCGGATATACGGCACCTTTGTGCACGACAACACCTGATTTTCTACATCATACAATGCTCGCGGAGCTGAAAACTGAAGGGAGTCCTGCTCCGGACGCAAGGAAACGAAATTGGCCACCGCTTCGCGCCCTTCCGTGTTGATCACGAAGTCATCATCAATTTCGCGATCGCTGAACAATTCAAGTTGATCCTTATCGATGAACCACTTGAAACGGTCCATGTAGCACGCGTATTGATTTGCGGGAAGCTCGATGCGCGACTCGCCGTCATTGGCGACAAAGTCGCCCACCCGGGCGTCGAAGTTGATCTCGGCGTGCACGTTGTCCGTCTGGAAAGCGAGCGCCAATTCATCGCCGCCGAGCATTTCAAAAGCTGCCGTGTCACTGACCATGCTGCGCGCCAAATAATTGAACAGCTCCGACCTCAATTCCGCACCTTCAAAGGCCATTGTACCCGCCCCATGCATGCCCGCGTCAGCCAAGGTGAGACGTCCGGTCAGCCCGGATTCAGCACCGAAAAACTGCAATGGGACCCCACGGCTACGAGCTGTGAGTTTGCGGTCGTTCGGATGAAACGCCACATAAGCGCCCTCGCCCGTAACCACAGGGACTTCAGGCGGCCCCATCGATATAGAGTTGACGAAGTTATCGGCCACGCCAACCGTGGAATCCGGTAGCAGCGTAAAACGGTCGCTCTGTGCCGATGACGTCAAAAATTCAATCTTCCCGCCACCTTGCAAGCCCTTTCCGTCGAGTTTCACACCGCGATTGTAATTCGCCGCTCCGCCATACAAAGGCCATCCACCCGGGTCAGTGACCGTCTCAAATCCCAGATACAAGTCATCCATCACCGCCAATTCGTGGACGATTTCCGGCAAAATCCCGCCCGAGTTCAGCACGCCTTGAAATCGCAACTCATTGCGTCCCAAATCATCCAAACTGTCCAAACGGAAGGGCTCGGTTGTAAAATAGAACCGATCACGCGTATAGGCACCGGCCTGAACCGAAGGGGCATCCCAAAAAACGTACGACGGACCGTCCGTGTTCAGCACGGGGTATTCCGGGTAATAATGGGCCCTCCAACCCGAGCGATTTGAAGGAGCGTCAATGCGCAAAGTGCCGCTCACCTCAGACAAATTGTTCCGTATTTGTTTCTTGCGAGGCCGGCCGTACGGGTCGATGTCCTCCGGATCTGTCATGCGCAACTTGCACGTTTCAACCTTGTTCAACTCCACAGTAAACGTTTCGTAGTCAAAATGGTAATCCGAGCCTTCAAACTGCAGGTTGCCCGCATGAAGCGTACCCCCGAAATCAAAATCACGGTCCTTCTCAATCACCACTTGACCCGCCAGTGGCCGGATCAACACATTGCGCCGTTGACTCACCAAAATCCGGTCCACCCCCTCGAGCAGCATTCGGTGGTTGAGCAGCGAGATGAATCCGTTGCGACCCTTGCTTGTCGAATTAAAATGCAAGACATCATAATCACGCCGCCCCGCATAATTTTTTAAGTGGTCAAAAAGTTGCGGCTTGACCCGCAAAACGCGCGTTTCCACATCCATATCGACATAGCCGTCTTGGGCTAACAGCATCAGCATGATGTGCGCCTGGTCCTCAGAAATTCGGAGAAATCGCCCCACGTCACGGCTGGTCAGCAGCGAGTCATTGTAATGCCGCACCGCATTGCGCACCTCCACCAACGGGTGCAGATCGGCCATCCCCTGCATGGCCTCATACCGCTCCTTTTGGAAGCAATTGAGAGAGGCCAATTCAGCATCGCTCTTCGCAGATCCTGGCGGCCCCTGCATCAACAGTCGCGGATCCCCATGCTGCCAAACGAGCTGTGTCACATCGACCGTCAAGGCGTGGTAGGAATCGATGAACGGCTTGGGGCCCAAGCCTTCATCGTCTCTCAGTAAACTCAACCTGCGATCGACCAAGTGATAACGCACATCCAGCTCAGGGTGATACAAGCTGTCCAAGCCAGCGTCTGGGCCTTGGTCGAAATACACCACCGCCCGGGCATCGGTTGCGCGAATGACGTCACTCTTAAGAATGATTAGCGGGGCGGTGCAACGCACCAGTGGTTTGTTCTCTCTGAGGAAGACCAATTCAGCCGGCACCTCACCTGAGCCCTTGCCCTCGAGGGCCGAACCGCGGATGGTCAATCCGCCTGAAAAATTAACGCCCGGCGCTATTTCGTTAATTTCCAAGCGGTTCAAGTACGAGTCAAATCTCGGGTAAGTCGCTTTAGAGCCTCGGCCCATAGCGCTGGCCTTGTCAGTAATTCGGCCCAAGAGCGGTTCCGGAAATGCATCCGTTCTGAAGAGCGCGCTGTCCAACGTCAAACTGCTGCCCTTTAAGCGCAAATCAAAGGCGCCAAATGTTGCATAGTTCAGCGTCGGATCCAGGGCTGCTCGACGCCAATCGATACGCCCTGACTCACCTTTGAGTCGCCCGGTCTTAAAATTCACGAGGCCGTGCAAAGCGGTAACACGCACGGTGTCTCCCTTCGCAAGGCCTAACAATTCGCCTCCGTTGAACAAAAGTTGTGGCTTGCCTCCGCCCTCAAGTCGCCACGGACCTTCATAACGCCACGTCACAGCATCGCTCTTAAAGAACACGCCCTGGGTGAGCAGTGGTTTGCCCAGCGGCAAAACCGTGGCCAAAGCGCGGGCATTGCCTGCGTCGGCCAAACCAGCTTGGACAAAGGCATCCCACTCGCGCCAACGGTCTGGCGTCGTCAAGCCGGCAAGCAAAGCCTGCACGCTACGAACGTACTCAAATTGACCCGGATGCACACCGACCTTGCGCACTGTAAAGAGTTCCATACGTGCCAGAAAATCCTTGTTGAACTCAAGGCCCAGGGCGGGGTCGAGAATTAGCGGACCAAAGGTCTTCCGGACCCACAAGGCGGCCTCCCGATCATACGGTTGGATGGCTTTTTCAAAGGCAAGAAGCCATTGCTGCAGGGCGGCGTCCGTGGCCGCAATCTCAACATCCAACAGGTCGAAATCAGTCGAGTCTGAAGCGGCCTGAAAAGCCGACACTTGCAACGAGTCGACTTGTGCAGCGAGCGTGGAAATCGGAACGAGAAATGCAAAGAATATCCAGCTGCGGAACATGGGGGAAATATGGGGACGAATCGGCGGCTTGCTACATTTTCTGGGCGCTATCTTCGCCCAAGTATGAACGCTTTGCGACGCCTTTTCAACGAGAAGCCTCAAATTTTACCGCGTTGGGTCATTTTAGGAATTGACGCGTGCTTGGCACTGATCGCGCTAGCCTTTGCCTACCAAGTGCGTTTCGAATTCGAGCCGCCGGCCGATGAAATGGTGCTGGCTCGCAGTTTCTTACCCGTGTTCATCGGAGTGCGTGTGATCGCGTTCTTATGGGCCAAAAGCCACGCGGGTATCATCAGGTTTTCGGGCACCGCTGATGCGAGGCGGGTGCTCATCGCATTAGCGTCTGGCACAGGTGTGTTGGCTGCTTTAAACGTTGGTGCGGGATTGGCCCAGCGCCCCTACCCTGCGCCATTTTCCGTGCTCGCCATCGAATTGATTGCTTCGTTATTGCTATTGATAGGCTTTCGCGTGGTGACACGGTCGGTCTACCAGCGGTTTCAAACTCGTCGGGCCACAGACGTCATCATTTTTGGAGCTGGTGAAGCAGGACTGATTACACGGCAAGCCATTGAACGGCCGTCGGAAGACGCCATGCGCGTTGTCGCCTTTTTAGATGACGACCCTTCAAAAGTTGGAAAGTGGATTGAAGGCGTCCCGGTGTACAGTGCGGACCGCTTGACCGAAGTGCTGGGCTGGGTAAGTGCTGAACGGATGATTGTGGCCATCGAGCATGTGGAACTCGAACGCAAGTCGCGCCTGATCGACGAAGCCCTTGCATGCGGCTTGCGCGTAATGGACGTCCCGCCTGCCCAACGTTGGATTCAGGGTGCCTTGAGCAGCCGACAAATTCGTGACGTGCGCATCGAAGACTTGCTGGGGCGCCCCACCATAGAGCTGGACGACAACCATGTGCGCGAATGTCTAGACGGAACCTGCATCCTGGTTACTGGTGGGGCCGGCTCAATCGGCTCTGAATTGGTTCGCCAAGCTCTGCGCTCTGGAGCTGGTGCGGTGTGGGCCGTGGACACGGCGGAGACCCCTTTGCATGACCTCACGCTTTCCGTGCGGGCCGAATTCGGTTTGGACACCGAACGCTTTCGGGCCGTAATCGCCGACGTGAAGGACCCACGAGCCATGCAAGACGTGATGGCTCAATCCAAGCCCGACCTGGTGTATCATGCCGCAGCCTACAAGCACGTGCCCGTTATGGAAATGCAGGCCGCTGAAGCGTGGCGAACCAACGTCTTAGGCACAGCCACAGTGGCTGAAGCTGCATTGTCCTCGGGCGTGAGAACATTTGTACTCATCTCGACCGACAAGGCCGTCAACCCCTCAAGCGTGATGGGCGCATCGAAACGAGCCGCTGAATTGGTCGTGCGTGCCCTGTGCGAGAACTCCCCCATGCGCAGGGTGATCACCCGTTTTGGAAATGTGCTGGGCAGCAATGGAAGCGTCATTCCCTTGTTCAAGCGGCAGATCGAGCAAGGCGGTCCGGTGACGATCACTCATGAAGATGTCACGCGCTTCTTTATGACCATTCCCGAGGCTGTTCGGCTGGTCCTAGAAGCGTCAGCCACGTCGGATGGCGATGACATCTTCGTATTCGACATGGGAGAGCGTATTCGAATCATCGACTTGGCTCGGCGCATGATTCGACTGGCGGGAAGAGTTGAAGGTCAGGATATTGAGCTGAAGGTTATCGGCATGCGGCCCGGTGAAAAACTGCATGAAGAATTGATACATGAAGCCGAGGGCCTACTGCCCACGCGTCACCCTAAAATTCTCCGAGCACGACCTAGCAAGATTGACCCTTCAGAAATTCTCAAGACCGTAAATGAGGATCGTCAGGGCTACATCTCCGACGGCAAGGCCATCGAACGGATGCATGATCTCGTCCCAGAATATCACGGCGAAAATTTGCGAACTTTGCATCCCTTGAAAAGCGAAAGCACGAATACATGAACGACGCCGAGCCCACAGAACAGCTAGAGATCATACGCATTGAAGAGTCGGTGCGTGGCTACTTTGACTATGTCGACCACGCATTGGTTTTTGAATTGCACTGCGAGGAAAAAGTGTGTGAACTCGCATTATTCACGGAAAACCCGAGGCACAACCAGCGTTTTCTTTTTCACAAATCTCGCGGAACAAGCGCCGTGCAAGCCTACCGCGAGATGCTCGATTACATCCGAGATCATCGCCATGCCGAGCAGTCCTTCACGATTCAATGGCGCGCAAGCGGCGAAACTGAGTTGCATACAAGCTATTTCTCAGCCCATCATGTGGTGCACGCCCTGGACAAGTTCTTCGAAGGGCGCGACCTGCACACGATTACCGTGTATTCGGTGACGCTCAACCCACTTTCGTGAGTGAAGACCGTCGCTCTGACGGTGCCTCTGGGAGGCCTGAGGACCTGCCCGTGCGTGACACCTTTCCCGTTTTACGCGGCGAAGGGACAGGTGTATTCAAGGCGAAGGGCAGCAAATTTATCGGCTATGCCACTCCGCTAGTTTTCGGAGAAAAGGGGCCCTCAGAAAAGCTCGCCGCGGAATTCCTAGAACGTGTGCGCAAGGCACATCACAACGCACGACACGTCGTGTTCGCGTGGCAACTCGGGGAGGGCGATTACCGGGCCAGCGATGACGGCGAGCCTGCAGGAAGTGCAGGGCCTCCCGTTCACGGGGTCTTGCGTTCACGTGATTTGCACTATTCCATGGTGGCTGTGGTTCGCTATTTCGGGGGTGTGAAGCTTGGTGTCGGAGGGCTGATCGAGGCCTACCGCGAAGCGGCAGCCGAGGCTTGCCAGGATGCGGGCGAGGCGCCCCGCACATTGGAAGTGGAGCTAACGGTGCGCTTTGACCCGTCACTTACGGGCCATGTCATGCGCACGGGCAAGCAACACAAAGCACGGATCATCTCGGAGCGTTTTGAGAAAAAGTGCGTTCTGGAGTGGTCTGTGGCTGCTGCCACCCGGCCGGCGCTGCTGGAGGCCTTTGAAGGCATCCATGGGGTCGAAGTCGTGAAGTCGAAGTCGTGAGCCGCCTCAACGCTTAGTTCAACGGCTTCCGCACCACGTGCAAATAGCGCTCCTCGCCTAAGGCATACTTGCGGTATCGCTCCTCGCCAAGCAAACTGAGCATGTCGACTTCCTCAGCCTCAAAGCCAGCAGCAGTCATGCGGTCCACATAATCCAATCCATACAACCGCACATGATCGCGTTGCCAATACAAGCGTTCACGCTCCGCAGGGTCAGTCACCGTAGGGTCTTCTTCAGTGTGCGGGTTGGACCGGTCCATGGGGACCTGAAAAATTCCCCACCCACCCGGCTTCATCACGCGGTAAAACTCCCTAAAAACGGAGGCATCATCGGCGACGTGCTCCATCAAGTGATTCGCCATCAACACGTCGAAATGACCGTCTTCAAAGGGAATATCATGCACATCGAAATGGATGTCTGCCCAAGGGCTGTTCAAGTCGCCCCGCACCACCTTCATCCCTTGAGCACTGGAAAGGCGCTTCAAAAAACAGTACTCCGGGGCCATGTGGAGCATGGTGCCCGGTGAAGTGAACAGGTTCGAATGCTCCTTCAAGTACACCCACACGGCGCGATGTCGTTCCAGCGACATGCTCCAGGGCGCCAGTGCATTTTCGCGGGTGCGAACGCGGCCGTACGGAAGAAGTTTACGGTAGTTCCTTCCGTCAATTGGGTCGGTGAAGCGGTCCCCGCGGTACGCAAACGCTATAGCCTGCATTCCCAAATGGGCGAAGCGCTGCAAACGGTGCCGGGGCACGAAACGGGAAACGACAGAAATCAATGCGCGCATGGCGGCGAAACTAACGAATGATCACGCGTGAAATCAGGTTTTTGCCAAGATGCTCATTCATCATATCGGCAATCCGCCCCTTGCTCATGGCGAATTCCTCTTTCAGTGGAGCCGAGTCCAATTCAACCATCATTGCCCCTTGTGAAACCGTGATTTTCCGCGTCTTCGCCACAATGACCTTCGGCATAACATCGGCCCAAGCCTTCCGGACTTTTGCCTCGTCAAGTTTTGAGCCCAGTCCGTGAAGCTTCACCCATTCCTGGATGACATCACCTAGGGCGACCGCATTGTCAAACCTTCGTGACTTGTTAAACCGGTTGCGCTTCATGCTGTACGATGCCTTCTGGGGTGATTTCAAATACACGCGGGACGATTCCGGCCTCGCTCAAAAGAGCGGGAATGCGTCCGAGTGCCGTGTCCGTAAGGATGACTTGGCTGAATGCACTGTTGGAGACGTGGGCCATGAGGGCGCCGGCGCGATGCTGGTCGATCTTATCGAAGATGTCGTCTAGCAGCAGGATCGGTGGACGTCCAACCGCGCGTTCGAGATAGGCCACTTGGGCCAATCTAAGCGCTAGAAGAAAGGTCTTCTGCTGCCCTTGAGAGCCGAAACGCTTGATGGGGCGTCCGCTTAGTGTGCAGCTCAATTCGTCCTTGTGAATGCCGACCGTGGTCCGACGCAAGTGTCGATCTTTGGATGTCGCCGCTTCAAGTTGACCGGCGAAGTCGCCGTCAAATAGGCTGGAACTGTATTCGAGGGCGACTTGCTCACGGCCGCCACATAGTTCCCGATGAAGGCCATCGAATGTTTTAACAAAATCCGACACAAAGTCCTTTCGCGCTTGATGAATATGTTGGGCCAGGGGCACCATACGATCATTCCAAGGCGCAATTTGTGCGGCATCCCATTTGCGGTTTTCAGCGAAGTACCGCAGCAGATTGTTGCGCTGCAAAAGCAAGCGATTGTAGTCCATCAAGCGGTCGAGGTACAGGCGATCGAACGTCGAAATAATCTGATCCATCAAGCGGCGGCGCACCTCACTTCCCCCTTGAATCAACTCGGCATCTGAAGGAGCAATCATCACCACGGGATACCTGCCGATGTGATCGGCGAGTTTCGCGTACTGCTTTTCATTGCGCTTGAACGATTTTTTCTGGCCCCGCTTTACCGCACACACCACGCGGTCCAAGACATCATCATCAGCACCACCCCCTTCCAAAGCCGCGTCGGGCAACGAAAACGTTCCGTCGATCACCATAAATTCTGCCCCGTGTCGAATGTTCTGCGAATCAATGGGATTGAAGAAACTCTTGCAATTGCCCAAGTAGTGGATCGCGTCTAAAATGTTCGTTTTTCCACTCCCGTTGTCACCCAAGAAACAATTCACGCCTGAAGAAAACTCCAGACAAGCCTCGCCATGGCTCTTGAAATCAATAAGTTGTAGCTTTTGAAGGTGCACTGCTCAGTTTGGAGTTGAATTGAAGACGAAGATGTGCAAAATACGGCGGCATTGCTATAGCTGCTTGGGCTATTTTTGCGCACCCATCGGAAGATTATGGCAGATCAGAACCCTACCCCCGAAAATGCGAACGTCGTTTACGGTTCGCGCACCGAAGAATTCATCAACGAGAACCGTAAGCGTTTTGTTTACGTAATCGGCGCTGTAATCGCTTTGATTGTCTTATCCATCGGATACGACGAATTCATTGTCAAGCCCGCTGAGGCTGAAGCCAATGCTGATATGTGGCGCGCTGAACAGTACTTCATGAGTGACTCAACGGATTGGGCTATGAACGGAGACGGACTCGCCCCCAGCCTGCAAGACATTATGGACGAGCACGCCGGCACTTCAGCCGCCGCTCGCGCTGCATACGAAACGGGCTTGATTCTTCGCTCTCAGGGGGACTTTACCGCCGCGTTGGATGCTTTTAACAGCGCCGAGATGGACAGCGAGCTCTTTTCTGTGATTGTCGACCTCAACCGCGGAGACTGCATGGTGGAACTCGGCGACCACTCCGGTGCCTTGAGTGTTTTCAGTGCCGCCGCCCGTTCGGCCAGTGGCACAACTGGCGCGGACTACCTTGCCCCCATGGCCTTGTGGAAAGCAGCAACTGTCGCCATCGAACTTGGCGATATAGATGCTGCTGCTTCGAGCCTGAACAGCATCTTAGAAGACTACCCAACTTCGCCACAAAATGGGGCCGCTACAGGCCTCGCCGCTTCTTTGGGCAACAGCTAATGGCCACTGGAGGCCGTCCTGCATTTGACCGCGCTGCTGTCCCCTCGGGGATGGAGCAAAAGCGCATCGGGCTGGCTGTCGCCGACTGGAACCCTGAAATTACGCACGCCCTGCGCGATGGCGCCTTGGAAGTTTTGAGCGCCGCTGGCGTCGAGAACCTTGAGGTGCACCCGGTGCCCGGCGCCTTCGAATTGCCGCTGGCCGCATCGTGGCTTCTATCCCATGGCTTATGCGATGGGGTGATCGCTATTGGAAGCGTCATCCGAGGCGAAACTGCACATTTTGACTTCGTGTGTTCTGGGGCTTCGTCAGGCCTGATGCAAGTCGGGCTCGAGCACGAGAAGCCGGCCATCTTTTGCGTCTTGACCGACGACAACATCGAGCAGGCTCGTGCCCGTGCCGGTGGCGCATTGGGCAACAAGGGCGAAGAGGCCGCACTCGCCTGCCTCGAGATGCTTCAACTCGAAGATTGCTTGCGGAATTCGCACAACGAGGCGAGTTGAAAGATGCCCCGACTGGCATCGATCCATAAAATTTTATTGGCTGCACTGGCTTTGCGCTTGGTGGCCGCATTGTTCAGTACAGGCTACTTGATGCACGACGACCACTTTTCGGTCATCGAAACGGCGGCAAGTTGGGCCGATGGCGAGGACTACAACCGCTGGCTGCCTTGGAATCAAGAAGGTGAACCGCGCGTTTACCCCGCCAATTTTACCTACGTCGGATCCCAATTTCTACTGTTCTCAGCCCTCAAGTGGACCGGCGTGATCGCCCCGCAAAGCCAGATGCTCATCGTACGCATTTTGCACGCGCTCTACTCCCTTTTGATTGTTGTCTTTGGCTACCAATTAACTCTCAGGTTGACACGCGGACTGCGTGGTCAATCCACACTTGAGGACCAAAACGACAGACACGGCGTAAAAAGCGTGGCCTTGAGCGTGGCTTGGATCTTGGCGCTCGGCGGCCTCTTTCCAAACCTCTCAGTTCGCAACCTCGCTGAAATGGTGTGCATTCCTCCGCTGCTTTGGGGGTTATCAGCCGCCGTCAACCAGCAAAAACTCGACGTAAAGTCCATCGTGATCACGGGACTGGGGCTGGGGTTGGCTACGGGATTGCGATACCAATGCGGCCTCTTCGGAGTGGGCCTGGCCGCTGTATTGTTCGGGCAGAAGCAATTTGGAACCGCCTTGAAAATTGGGGCCTTAGCACTGGTCACGTTTGCCCTGACACAGCTGCCCGATCTTTTCGTCTGGGGCGAACCCTTCGTTCAACTGCGCGCTTACTTAGCCTACAACGGAAGCCACGCGGGGGACTACCCCACCGGCCCTTGGTACACCTATCTACTGACCCTACTTGGCCTGCTCATTCCTCCTGTCAGCTTGCTCATCACCTTCGGACTTTTCTACGGACTGTACGCCTATTTCACTTCGCGTTCACCTGCAGACACAAGACCTGAAACAGACGCAGCCGACAGCTCAAACACAGAGATCAACCGGGACACCTTGGCGTTGTGGCTAAGAATTGCAGTTCCTGCGTTGTTGTTTCTTGTCGTGCACAGCATCTACGCAAACAAGCAGGAACGATTCATCTTGTCGGTTGTTCCGCTCGTAATTAGCGCAGGTCTGGTGGGCTGGCAGATGTGGAAGAGCCGCTCAGCGTGGTGGAATGGGAAGCTTGGATTGCATCTTGAACGCTGGTGTTGGCGTGTATTCTGGGGGTTGAATGCCTTAGCTCTTGTGGTCTTCACTCCCCTCAAAGGGAAATCCGCCCGTGTGGAGGCCATGGACTTTATGTACGCTCAGCAAGCTCAGAATTTTCTCGTGGTTCAGGTGGATGCTGCGCCCATGATGCCGAAATTCTATGCCGGCAGTTGGGCGGACTACTATTGGAGCGACCGCAGAGAAAATCCCAGCGGCAAGTCCGGAAAAAAGACTGACATTGATATCCAACGACGCGTCATATGCCGAGGAGAAGGGCGACCTTGGCCCGAGTTCTTTCTTTTCGTTGGGGACGAGCGGTTGGCTGAAGAAGTCGCCATCCACAATGAAGTCTACCCTGGACTGGTCTATGAAACGACCATTCGACCCAGCCTGTATCATCGGACGCTGCACCGACTCAACCCCATCAACGGTGCGGAACGCATCATGATTTATCGCACAGACCGCAGTAAAATTTGCCCAGCAAACCTGCAGGCTCCTGTGAAGACAGAAACCCTAGACCAAAACCCATGAAATTTCAATCTCTTTTTCTGGCAGGAATTGGCCTCATTATCACCCTGCAAGCGCAAGCGCAATTCCCGGGTTGGCAGCAAGCTGTTGCTTACACGATGGACATCGACGTGGACGCCGCATCACACAGCTACGACGGGGAGATGTCGGTGATGTACACAAACAACAGCCCCGATGCCCTGGATCGGATTCCGTTCCATTTGTTCTTCAACGCCTTTCAGCCCGGCAGCATGATGGACACGCGAAGCCGCAGCATTGCGGACCCCGATCCGAGGGTGGGCTCCCGCATTGCGGCGCTGGCCCCTGACGAGCAAGGATGGATTCACGTGCAGAGCGTTAAGGTGTGGGGCCAGGAAGCGGTTTGGGACCAAGGCGAGGACGAGACCATTGGCTGGGTCAGCCTACCTAAAACGCTAAAGCCCGGCAAGAAAGTAAAAATTGAAATGCAGTGGAATGCCCAAGTGCCGCTGCAAGTGAGACGTTCCGGATGGATGAACGCCCAAGGTGTGGAATTAAGCATGACCCAATGGTATCCAAAGGTGTGCGAATACGACCACCACGGTTGGCATTCAAACCCATACATAGGGCGTGAATTCCACGGCGTGTGGGGCGACTTTGACGTGACAATCCACCTCGACTCAGCCTACACGGTAGGCGGCACAGGCCTCTTGAAGAACCCCAATGCATGCGGGCACGGCTATGAAGCGGAGGGTGAAACTGGGGAATACGGTGCGGTGATTCATTGGCATTTTATCGCAAAAGACGTTCACGATTTTGCATGGGCCGCGGACCCGGATTTCCTACACCGCACCCGGACGATGGACAACGGCACCGATTTACACTTCATCTATCAGAACGACACGTCGTACGGCGCTTGGGAAGAATTGCCCGCGATTTGCGAGCGCATTTTCACGTATTACAACGCGCACGTCGGCGAGTACCCCTATGCGCAATACACTGTAATTGAAGGCGGTGACGGAGGAATGGAGTACCCCATGTGCACGCTGGTTCGCGGAAATAGAAGTTTGATGAGCCTGGTCGGCGTCACGGCCCACGAGGCAGCACACGCATGGTTTCAAGGGGTCCTCGCCACCAATGAGAGCCTCCACGAATGGATGGACGAGGGCTTCACCTCGTGGATTGAGTCCGAGTTTATGGCCGAAGAGTATCCCAATCCAGAGATGCCCGACCACGGGTGGGCGTACTTGGGCTATTTGAGTGTGGCGGGCACGGGCAAGGAGCAAGCCCTTTCTACGCACGCCGACCATTACACCACCAACCGCAATTACGGCCTTGCCGCCTACAGCAAGGGGGAGGTTTTCCTAGAAATGCTCGGCGCTGTGGTCGGTGATGACGTGCGTGATGCAGCGGTGAAGGCCTACTTTAAGGAATGGGGCTTCCGCCACCCTGGGCCGACGGACTTCAAGCATGTGGTGGAGGGCTTGAGCGGACTGGAGCTGGATTGGTATTTTCAATACATGGTGCATTCAACAGCCTATATTGATTTCGCAATCGACGAGGTGCGCGTGACTACAGACTCGACGTTTATCACCTTGTCACGCCCAGGCTCCATGCCCATGCCGCTGGAATTGCGCATCACTTCGGCCAGCGGTGTGTCACAAGATTACTTAATCCCTATGCGCTTGATGCAGGGGCATCGGGCCTTGGGCGAGGGCGAAATCCTATTGGAGGACTGGCCCTGGACGGAGCCAACGTATCATTTAGCCCTGCCGGTGTCCATGCCGGGATTGACCGTGGAGTTGGACCCTGAGCGCAAGTTTGCTGAAACCGAGGGTGGTGATAACACGGTGGCCCTTCCAGTGGAAGTGTTGCAGTCGTGGAAGGCCAAAAATTAAGGACAGCACGATGTTCAGAGTCGAACTTCAAAGGGGATTGGGGCGCTGGAGCGACTTGGCCGGGGCGTTGTTTACGGCCTTGACCTTGGCACTGCTTGCGCCCATCACACTCGACTTTCGGGCGGACCTCCCCATCACGCTGCAGTCGTTGCTGGTGCTTTGGCTGCCGTGGGTGATGGGCTGGCGCGCAGGGGCGGCGGGCGTAATTGGCTATCTGGTTTTGGGGGCCGCCGGAGTCCCTGTGTTTTCAGGTGGCGCCGCAGGGCTTGCGCCATTGACCGGGGTGACCGGTGGGTATTTGCTAATGTTTCCATTGGCCGCCACCGCCGTGGGCTTGTGGGGCGAACATGTGCGGAGCCTAAAATTCTTGCACACGGCTGCAGCCATGATTGCAGGTCACGCCTTGATTCTTGCCGGAGGCCTATTCTGGCAGTACCAAATTGCACCTCCCCAACACAGCCCTTTCGAGCTCATTCAAATGCTCACCCCTGCCATTGCCGTCAAATCATCCCTTGGCCTTCTGCTCACCGTACTGGTATCGCGGGTCATTTCTCATACCTAAATTGCCCCACATGTTTCGCATCTTTCAACTCGGCCTGTGTGTTTTGGGCCTGATCGGATTGGCCTTTTCGCAAACCGGTTGCAGCAGCTCTTCGACCCAAGAATCAACTGAGCAAATTGTTCCACACGCCATCATCATCAACCAAGTCATGGACCATCACAGTTACAGCCGTCCCGAAGAGGCGCGCGTCACCCACCTCGAATGGGACGCTCATGTGGATTTCGACAGCCGCACCATCACGGCCACGGCCACTTACACGGTTGAAGCGGCCGAAGATGCCGAGCGCATACTGTTCGACACCCACGACTTAACCGTTGCATCGGTCACCGTCGACGGGAAAGACGCAACGTTCAACTTGGGCGCTGCGCGCGAATTTTTAGGCCAGCCCTTGAGCATTGATTTGACGGGAACTGCAAAGGAAGTGGCCATCACCTACACGTGCAGCCCTGGAGCCGACGCCTTGCTTTGGGTGGAAGGCGACGAGGAGCACCAGCCCTTCCTCTTCACGCAGAGCCAAGCAATTCTAGCGCGCACCTGGCTGCCATGCCAAGACAGCCCCGGCATCCGCTACACGTACAACGCACAAGTGCAAGTGCCCTCTGGGCTCATGGCGCTGATGAGCGCGGAAAACCCAACTGAAAAGTCAGCCGACGGCCGCTACAGCTTCTCCATGAAGCAGGCCATCCCATCCTATCTCATGGCCTTGGCTGTTGGTGATGTGGAGTTCCGCGGTGTGGGAGAGCACACTGGCGTATACGCGATTTCCGATTTGATTGAAGCTTCGGCCTACGAATTTTCAGAGCTCGACGCCTTGCTTCACGCCGCTGAGAACCTTTATGGACCGTACGCTTGGGAGCGCTACGACCTGCTGGTTCTTCCCCCTGCTTTCCCATTCGGCGGAATGGAAAATCCGCGTTTAACATTCGTCACACCCACCATCATTGCTGGGGACCGATCGCTCGTATCACTAGTAGCCCACGAACTCGCCCACAGCTGGTCGGGAAATCTGGTGACCAACTCCACGTGGGATGACTTTTGGCTCAACGAAGGATTTACCGTGTACTTCGAGCAGCGCATCATGGAAGATGTCTACGGCCGGGACATCTCAGAGATGTTGGTCACGCTCAGCTACCAAGGCCTCGTGGACGAAGTCGATGCCATCATGGATGTCAACCCAGATGACACGCATTTGAAACTGCACTTGCAGGGCAGAAACCCCGACGATGGCATGACGGCCATCGCCTACGACAAGGGCTACTTCTTCCTGCGCCTGCTGGAGGAAACTGTGGGCCGCAACACCTTTGACGCCTTCCTGCGCGGCTATTTTGAAGCCCACGCCTTCAAGGTCATGGACACGGACGGTTTCATCGAATACCTGAACGCGCACCTGCTCACCGACGAGCGGCAGCGGACGGCCGTGAATCTAGACGCTTGGATTTTCGGGGCGGGGCTACCTGCCAACTGCCCCGAAGTGAAGAGCCGCCGCATCGAAGGTGTGGACGCCGTACTGATTGGATGGTCTCAAGGCCTGATGCCAACCGAGCAATTGCCTTGGGAGAGCTGGCTCTACCAAGAGCGCTACCGATTTTTGTCCAACCTCCCCGACGATACATCGGCCGACCGTATGGCTGAACTCGACATCAAATGGGGGATTGGCTCAACTGGAAACAACGAAGTCCTTTTTGCTTGGCTGGAGCAGTCCATTCGATCTCAATACCAGCCGGCTTACCCGCGCATGCGACAATTCCTTATCGAAGTGGGCCGCCGTAAATTCCTTACGCCGCTATACAAAGCCCTGAAAGAAACGGGTCAACTGGACCTTGCTCGCGAAATCTACGCAGCAGCTCGCCCGGGGTACCACGCCGTGGCCACAGGCACTATGGACGACCTCCTCGGCCCACCCGAGTAACGCCCATAATTCGCACAAGGCGCGGTCCATTGCTAAGGCCCAGCTCCGTTGTTTTCTCAATGTAGATTTTGCCGCGAATCTGCAGCCCTGCGCTTTAGCGCGTCAATGTCAAGCCGCCGCGGAACTCCTTCTTCTCGTGCTGCGTCTTTGAATAGATCACCACGCGGTATGTGTACATCGCATCTTGTGCGTAATACTGCTCTTCGGCCGGAGCTTCTTGCTCAGCTTGCCCAATCCAGCCGTTGTTCAACTCCGTGGTTTCAAAAATCAATTCACCCCAACGATTGAACACCTGCATGAGAAAGCGATCCGGGTCAATGTCCGTGCCGTACACCTTGAAGATGTCATTGAACCCGTCATTGTTTGGAGTAAACGCATTGGGGATGTAGACATTGAAGAAGTCGTAAATCTCAATGTAGCGTGTGATTTGGTTGCTGCATCCATTGGTGTCCACAACAGCCAAGGTCACGGGGTACAAACCGCCACGATCGAAAGGAAAGCGGAAGGAAGGGTCCGGCAAATCCGAGTATCCCAGAGCCAGTGTTGAATCAAAGGTCCACCACCATTCCACCACATTTGATGACACCGAGGATTCAAATTCGATGTACGTGTCAGGTGCAGTGGTCGGCTGAGGCGTGGCGTTGTATCCAACGTTGGGTACGTCGAACAAAGCAATGTAGTCGTTTTCAAAAGCTGTATACACGCAACCCGTGGTGGACGTCACCGTCAAAGCCACATCATAGATGCCCGGGTTGTCATAGGTGTGGATTGGAGCTTGGCTAATCGAATTACCACCGTCGCCGAAGTCCCATGTCAAAGCCGTCAGCGAAGTGGTCGGCATGTTGTGAGCAAACACAAAAGCCTGTGGCGCACAGCCACGCGTTGTGTCCACTGAGAGTTGCACATCAAAAGGCACTTCCACCTCCACTTCCATGCAGGCCGTTACTTCAGGCGAAGTACAGTTGTCTGAGAAAGTCACGCAGAACTCGCCGGTAACTGGGGGCTGATTATAGGCCACCTCGCCGGTCGAAACCGCTGCCGACTCCCAGGTCCAAACCCAGTTGTAGCCCGAACCGGACCCGCCAGAAGAAGCAATGGCCGTCAATTCCACGCTGTCGCCCAAACAAATCAAATCATCAGCCGCAATGTTCACCACCAGTGGGTCGTACACACCGATGGTCACGCTGCCTGGCAAAGTGATGCAGCCCGCCGCATCGACCCCTTCAACGTCATAGGTTGTCGTGCCCGTTGGTGAAACCAAGATCGTCGACCCCACCGCCACGGCTTGTCCCCCGGAAGTCCATGTGTAGATCCAAGGCCCTCCCGATTCAGCTTCCACTGAAATTGTGGCTGTTCCATTGATGCAAACCACATCGTCATCAGAAACTGTCAAGGAAGGCGGCGAAGGATCAGCCAGGTCAAATTCAATCACGTACTCGCAGCCCAATGCATCGCTCACCGTCAAAGTGTAGTCCCCAGACTCCAAGTCGGCAAAAGTGTGCGTGCCGCCCGCAAAGTTGAGCGACTCAATAGAGCCGAGCACGTTGGACAAGTCCACTTGCCAAGGGCCATCACTGGCCGGCTCATTAATCACCAACTCGATCCAACCGTCCGTAATCAAGCACGTGGGATCAGCAAAGTCCGAAGTGAACTCAAAACCCGGCAACACAAGCACCGTGTCCGTGGTGGCGCAATTGTCCAAACCAATAGGCTCCACGAAGGCAACATATTCAGTGGGGCTGCCATCGAAGGTGTTCACCGTCGGCGAGGCGGTATTCGCACCGTCCAAATCGTCGGCAGGCTCCCAAGACCAAAGGAAGCCACAAGCATCTCCCCCGCCGCAACCAATGCACCAAGTGATTGGGTCAAAGGCTCCAGAACCACAGCTCACGCTGGCATCCGATGTAATCAGGACCGTCAAACAACCGTCGGGGTTGGTGGCCACAACAGACGTCTCATTGAACAAGCCCTGGATTTGGGTGATTTGTGGCGCGAACACATTGTCTCCGTCGTAGAATGTGATGGCATCAAAGAAATTCTCAACCTGACCCGCGCTCAAGGTGATGCTCATCATCGTACCATCGCCAGGGACGTCAGGGCAGTACGTGTAAATGTCATTTGCACTGTTGTCGTAGCACACCACCTCGGTGCCTTCTGATCCGCTACAGGCCGAAGGGCCGCCCCCGATAAACGCACCTTGCAATTGAACTGCATCGCCGCAAAAAATAACATCCGGTCCAGCAGTGATGCTGTTCTCTGGCCCTTCCACCACCTCGACGGTGAGCGTGGTATCGAAGGTGCAGCTGAAGTTGTTCGTCACCGTGAAGGTGTAATCATAAAAGCCCGGGTTGTCCAGCAAAATATCTGCATAGTTCAAGTCCAAATCTTGGTCCACGATGCCAGGGCCCGTCCAATACGACGAGTCCATGCCCAATCCAATCACCGGAGTAAATGTGGTGACCCCAGGAATCAAGGTGGGGTCGAAATTCAAACCCCACTCGAAGATGTAGCCGTTGTCAATAGCCAAATTGTCCAGCACAGAAAAGGTCCATGTGCCGTTGAGGGGACAGCCGACCAAGTCGCAGAGATTGTTTTCAGAAGTGTAAATGCCAGGATTAACAATGTTGTTGTTCTCCGCGTTGCCCGCATTGTCGGTGTACGCCGTCATCGTCCAATTGGCATTGTCGTTGATGTTCGTCGCGAAGTCCGGGTTGGGCGACCAACCGTAATCGTAGCCCGTGCCAGGCAAATTAGAGCCGTCATCCACGGCTTCTCCCAAGTAGCACCCGCCTCCCCCGTTGGGAAAGGTCATGATGTCTACAAGCGTGCCGTTGGGGCATTGAATGCTCAAGGCCAAATCACCGAGGTAACTGTGCTCTAGGTTCACCGTGATGGAGAGCAAATCGTCACAATCATCTAGCGTTGCACCGTCGTCGAAAAAGTCAAAATTCAAATCGGATGAATACGAGAACCCTGCGCCGTCGGCCAAGTAGGTTTCACCGGCCACCACTTGGGGCGGGAGGGCCGTCCACGTGATCGATTGGACGGGGTTGCCATCCACAAAACCAGGACTTCCTGCACAGATGGGGGTGCTGGAAATCGAATTGAACTCCGGGATGGTGCTGACCAGCACCTGTAGAGGCTGTACGTTCAGCGACACACAACCGTTGTTGTCCACCACCGCCAGCTGGACCACGTATTCGCCAGGCTCGTCAAAGGCATAGAACACACTTCCTGCAACGCCTAACGAGTCCACATTTCCGTCATCGAAGTTCCAAATCCAGTTGTCCAGGGTGAATCCCGGCGCAGAGGCCGAACCCATGTCAGAGAACTCCAAAGTCTGGCCCATGCACACGCCCACGCTTTGCAAACCCGGATCCAGTGGCAAAGGATCGACAATGGCCGAGGCGGCCGTGGGCGGGTCGCATGGCGTGGTGCAGGTCACTATGGCCTCCCAACCTGGACATCCTACCCCTCCCCCACATCCAGTGTTCGCCCCGATGCTCTGGAACACAAAAGTCAAGCAGCCCGAAGGGTTATTTACAGTCGCCGTCACGGGCAGGCCTTGAAGCGTCGTTCCGGTGTAGCTTCCCAATGTGGGCGAACCCGCATCTGGCCCGTCGTAAATGTAGAGCTGGTCGCTGTTGTTTGGGTTTGGATTGGTCTCCAAGTTGAAAGCCACGAACATCGCTGAAACCACGTCGTCCGGGGAGTCTGGACAAATCGTGAAGGTGTAATCTGTTTCAGAGTAGGCCGCACCGTCGCCATCGTCAACAAAAACACCGTCACACATATCGACAGTTCCGTCAAAAATCAAGGTGTTTTGAGCGGCAATTGGCATGGTCAATGCCATAAGAATTACCATACAGAAACGTCCGGTCATAGGTTAGTCAGGTTCTGGCTTGCAAGCACAAAGGAAGAACCAAAAGCGCCTCAAAAGGGTTGCCTTCGATTCAAACTTTCAGTGATTTATCATTCAACTTCGATGACATCTGAAAAATAAGCTGTCTTCCCATCAGAAAAATGCTGGATAACAGACCAATGATAACGCCCGCCACTTTGCGCCCACTTTCCACTGGGCAGCTGACCGTCCCACGGCTTGCGGACCGAAGAGGTCAAGAAGATGGTCTCACCATCCCAACCGGTGATATGCAATTCAAAGGTGCCATCTGAGCGTTGTAGTCCTTTAGGCATGAAGGTGTCGTACAGGCCGTCATCGTTCGGACTGAATCTCGCCGGGGCTTGCAATCCAAAACGATTACCCACCTCAACGTGCTCGCTCACAGTGGCCTGGCAACCCAGTCCGTTGCTGACAATAAGTTGAACCGTATGCTCCCCTACGCGGTCCATCTCGACGGCCGGCTCCAGTTCGTCCACCACCAAGTCACCGTCGAACACCCACATGCTCGACGCCGCGTCAGTGCTTTGATTGTGAAAAGCAACCAAGGGGCGTTCTTGGGCCCTAGAAGGAAATTTCCAAGTAAAATTCGCAATGGGTTTCGGGTGGATGGTCACCATGTTTTCTATGGTACGCGTTCGGATCATGCCGTCCTTATTGCGCGTCAAACTGAGCGTCACGTCATACACCCCGGCCTCTCTAAACACGTGCGAAGGCGTATACTCCGCTGAAAAACGACCGTCGCCAAAGTTCCAAAGCACACGCGTCCCTACAAGTTGGTGTGTCGTGGAAAAGGCCACCTCGGACCCAACGCAAGCCTCGTCCAAAGTTGATCCAAATGCTGTGCGCTCCTCTGGCGGCACCTCATCCCATGAACGTCGCGTCGGCACGGACGCCTCAGATTCCTCGGCCTCTACCGGCTCGGCCTCAACAAGTGTTGAAATGGCGGCAGGCGCAGCTTCGCGCTGAGGCGCAGGCTCCTCTATTGTCAGGTCTTCAACAACTTCAGGCTCCTCCGTCGCTTCTTCAAGGTCGTACACTGCAACCGACAAATCATCCCCCTCAGAACCGAAAGAGCTCTCCTCTTCAAGCACTTGGACAACAATCTGTTCTTGCTTGTCAGAATCATCGTCACCTAACCACACGTAACCGCCCCACATCACCAAGGCACCGCCTACAGCAGCAGCTCCCAGTTTTGCTTGGATAAGCCAGCGCGCACCTTGCGCAGCACCCGCCGCAACGGCACCGCCCTGAATAGCACCCTCCATCCACGACCAAGCTGGAGCTGCCAATCCAGGCGCACGATCCAAAGCCTTACGCATGCCCGTTTCAAGAGGCACACCTGAGGCCTTGCGGTCCTCTGAGTTCTCCTGATTACCCTTGCTTGACGATCCTTCTTTAGTCATTTCTCTTCTTATCACTCTGTCGTCCGCTTCCCTTGGCTATGCGCTCCATCAAGATCACCTTGAGGTTGCGCCTCGCTTTGGCGTAATTGGACTTTGATGTACCGACACTGATGCCCAGTTTCAATGCAATATCCTTGTGACCAAACTGCTCGATAGCAAACAGGTTGAACACGGCCCTGTACATCGGCGTGAGTTGATCCATGGCCTCGATGATGTCATCTTGGCCTAGAGTTGCCCACACCGGCTCTTCTTCCTCACTCAACGCATCGTCCACGATGTTGTCGAGCATCTCCTCATTATCTCCCACCAGCCACACCGACTTTCTGGACCGAAGTGCGTCAATGGCGGTGTTCACCATAATTCGCCGCATCCATCCTTCAAACGAGCCTCTAAATGTGTAGCCTTCGATATTTGCGAAGACTTTCAGGAACCCGTCCTGCAACACATCTAATGCGTCAGCCTCGGACTTGATATAACGGCGAATTGCCAATATCATCACCGGTGCAAACCGCTCGTAAATAAGTCGATAACCTTCGGACTCCTTCGCTTGAGAACGCTCAATCCAGCGCCGCAAAACAACGGGGTCCACAGGGGTAGACGAAGGATTGACGAATGGCTTCATAAAAGGTTGCCCGGGGCGCAGCAATATGCACACGCTTTGCCGAATATCGTAGTTTTGCCTTATGCGCGTTGTAGTAGGACTGTCCGGCGGTGTCGATTCGAGTGTAGCGGCCCATCTTTTGCTCGAACAGGGGCACGAAGTAATCGGCCTGTACATGCGCAATTGGGTGGATGAATCGGTGACGATCAACAACGCCTGTCCTTGGGTTGATGATGCCAATGACGCCATGCTTGTCGCAGCCCACTTGGGCATTCCATTCCAAGTCATCGACCTGAGTGAGGCCTACCGGGAGCGGATTGTCGAATACATGTTCGCGGAGTACAAGGCCGGACGGACACCCAACCCTGACATCCTTTGCAACCGAGAAATCAAATTCGACCTCTTCAGGGAGGCAGCCATGCAACTGGACGCAGACGTTGTGGCGACGGGGCATTATTGCCGCAAGATGACCGACGAAGCGGGGGTGCATCATTTGATGGCGGGGCGCGACAACAACAAGGATCAGAGCTATTTCTTATGCCAAGTGCAACAGGAACAGCTGGCGGATGTGATTTTCCCGCTTGGCGAACTTGAAAAACCGAACGTGCGGAAAATCGCGTTGGCAGCTGGCCTGCCCAACGCCACCAAAAAAGACAGCCAGGGTTTGTGCTTTGTAGGAAAGGTGAAGCTGCCCACATTTCTGCAGCAGCGCTTGGAAGTAGAAAAGGGGGCGATTGTGGAAATCCCCGCAGCTGCAGTGCACTACGATGCTGATGAGATCTTGGAGCCGCACATATTGCATGCAGCGGATGGGGCCGTTGTGGGCGAGCACCCCGGCGCACACTTCTTTACAATAGGTCAACGTCGCGGGCTGCACGTTGGCGGCAAAGCCGAGCCGCTTTTCGTCATCGGCAAAGACATGGCGAGCAACACCTTGTTTGTGGGCGAGGGCGATCAGCATCCCGGTCTTTGGAGAACAGGGCTGGCTATTGCCTCAAATGAAATGCACTGGATTAAGCCTGACGCAGCACCGGAGATGGGTGCCCCTTTGAAGGTCCTAACGCGCATTCGATACCGGCAGCCGCTGTTCGGCGCAACATTAACCCAGCATCCTTCGCATTGGTCACTCGCTTTTGACGCTCCTCAATCAGGCGTCGCAGCAGGTCAATTTGCAGCCATCTACGACGCCCAAACGGGCGAAGAAGTGCTGGGCAGTGGGGTGATCAACGCCTAAGCTTCCGTGCCCTCATCCTGTTGGCGTGCCCCACCAAACAAGAGTTGCTTTAAATCTCGGACTTGATGGTGTATTCGTTGCGGCCAGGCTTGTTGCGGATCACAAGCTCGGCGATGAAACCGGCCAAGAAGAGTTGCAGCCCCATCAACATGGAGGCCAGGGCGATGTGAAAAGCCGACATTTCTGCGAGCTTTGTGGAGGCCACATCCAGATAAATGGCCCAGAGCTTAACCCCGGCGATGTACGCAAAGAGCAGCATACCCGCGGCGAACATCATCGTACCTAAAACGCCGAACAAGTGCATCGGTTTGTTTGCAAAGCGACCGAGAAAGGCGATGGTGAGCAAATCGAGAAAACCGTTGACAAAGCGCTCGAGTCCAAATTTTGTCGTTCCGTATTTGCGCGCTTGATGTTGCACGACTTGTTCGCCAATGCGGGAAAAGCCAGCTTGTTTGGCCAGTACAGGGATGTAACGATGCATTTCTCCACTGACCTCCACGGCCTTGACCACTTCAAGGCGGTAAGCCTTCAGGCCGCAATTGAAGTCGTGCAAGGGGATGCCGCTTACGATGCGCGTGGCTCGGTTGAAGAGTTTGGTGGGAATCGTTTTTGTGATCGGGTCGTAGCGCTTCTTTTTCCAACCGCTGACCAGGTCGAGTCCGTCATCCAAAATGCGGCGCTCTAGGCCTGGTATCTCATCGGGGCTGTCCTGCAGATCAGCGTCCATGGTCACCACCACACGGCCCGTAACTTTTTGAAAGCCAGCGTGCAACGCGGCAGACTTGCCTTGGTTTCGCGCAAATGACAGCCCTAGGACGCGACCGGGGTACGAGGCCTTTAAGCTCACAATTTGAGCCCATGACCCGTCCGTGCTACCGTCATCTACGAAGACCACCTCATAGTTCCGCCCTTCCAACACGCGATCAATCCACGCCATCAATTCGGGCAAGCTCTCCTCCTCGTTAAAAAGAGGCACCACAACGCTCAAGTCACTCGGAAAGCTCATGGCGTGTCTTCAAAAAAGCAGCAACAATCAAAGCGAGAATAGCAATTACAATGACGGAAAAAAACCAATCCTTGAACTGCCCCCAAGGTGTCAGTGAATTCATGACCTGTAAATGGATATCATCAAGATTCACCCCCATCGCCTCCATCGACTTAAGGTCCACACCAAAACCCGCCATCGACTCCTCGGTCTTCTCTATCATGGAATCGGCATAGGACTTCTTTAGTCCGGGCTTCAAGATACTGAATAGCAAGATATTGAATACGTTATAGCCCGCACGGGCCAGCCAACCGCCAAGTAGCGCCAAACCGAAGCCTCTCTTGAAGGACAAAGAGCCCTCATCAACGCGCACAACTCGCAAGCCCTTGACCATCACCACCACCACGGTGGCCAATACGAAAAGTGAAGACCAGCCGCTGATCATCATGT
>JAQWTJ010000073.1 GCA_029242765.1 Flavobacteriales bacterium
CATTTCAGCAAAAAGCGTGTTTGACTTTGGTGACGCTATGATCTTCGCGATGTGTTTCCCGAACGTGTTGGGCCTTTACTTCATGGCAGGCGAGGTGCGCACCGACTTGAAGGACTACCTCAAGCGCGTGGAAACAGGAGAAATCAAGCGCTACAAATAAGCAACCGGTGACATGAGGGGGAGGGGTTGGCTTTCAGGCCGTGCGGTATCGCTCTTGCGGCGGCTTTCGTGCTCACTGGCTGTGCGTTCAACTCCGGCTGAGCGCCGCGGCCTCGCGGTACTCTTGATTGTGGCCTCCTTGTATGTAGGCGTTCGCGCTTCATCCCCGGTTTTCTCGGCTCAATTCCCCCAGCTCTTCAAATCGTCTGAGCTTTCAAGTTGGCCGGACCTTCACGCCTGCGACCTGCTCAACGCTCTCGAGCACCTTCCCAGCCCGGCATCAGATGCAAGGCGACAACCGCAGCGCAGCCAATCCGCCCCACAACGAAAGTTCCGGCCCTCCTTCGTGGAATTGGCAGCTTCCACAGCCCTTCCCATCCATGTGGCGGAACTCGACTCAGCAGGGTGGAACGACCTGGGGCTTTCCCCGCGTCAATCCGCCTCTGCCGTCCGATACGCCGCGGCGGTCCGCGGCCTTGGTGACAGCGCCACATTGTCCCGCATGCGCGTCTTGCCCGAGGGTTGGCTCGCCGCTTTCTCACCTCGCTTGGTCTTCGCCCAACCGATTCCGTCGTTCGACGACCCTAACACATCCACCAAGCCCGACATCAATACCGCCGACTCCCTGGTCTTGCTTGAGGTTTACGGCATCGGACCCTGGGTCGCGGGCCGCATTCTCGAGGCCCGTGCACGTTGGGGTGGCATCGCCAACGAGCAGGACTTGGCCGAGGCCTTGCGAGGTTGGGATAGCCTAGCAACTGCGCTTGCGCCTCGATTGGCCTGGGAAAAGACAACAATCCAGCGCCGCTGCATCGACACACTTACGGCGTCCCAGTGTGCAGCCTTGCCCGGCATTCGCTACCGTCAAGCTGACGCGCTGCTCGCATATCACCACCAGCATCCCGGTCCCCTCGCGAATCTTCACGCCTGTTTAGCGTTGGACTCAACAGCTACAACTCGCGTAATACAGTACTTACAGGTGTGTGGCGATTCCGTTTCTTTTGAGCGACCTTTGCTGCCCGAATAGGCAACAGTCATGAATTTTTCAGAGGGTGAGAACATCGAGATGATTCGCGACATGGTTCGCGACTTTGCTGCGAGCGCGATAGCGCCCCACGTGATGGATTGGGACGAGCGCCAGCATTTTCCACGAGAGATGTTCCGCGAAATGGGCAAATTGGGCCTGCTCGGTGTGCTCGTGCCGGAGGAATACGGCGGAGCAGGTCTGGGCTACTTTGAATATTCAGCAGCCATTGAGGAGCTTTCGGCTGTTTGTGGTGGGGTTGGGCTCTCGATGGCAGCTCACAATTCGCTTTGTACGGGTCATATTTTGCAATACGGAAGCGAGGCTCAGAAATCCCAATTTCTGCCCAAGCTTGCAACAGGTGAGTGGATGGGCGCCTGGGGGCTCACTGAGGCCGGCACAGGCTCAGACGCAATGCGCATGCAGTGCACGGCTGTTCGCGATGGCGATGATTGGATAGTCAACGGCACCAAGAACTGGATTACCCACGGCATTTCGGCTGAAGTGGCGGTCGTCTTGGTTCGAACTGGCGACCTTCTTGACAGCCGCGGTATCAGTGCTTTCATCGTGGAGCGGGATAGAAAGGGCTTTCGCGGGGGGAAAAAGGAGAATAAGCTCGGGGTGCGCTGCAGCGAGACGGCCGAGTTGATCTTCGAAGATTGCCGCATTCCACACGCAAATATGCTTGGCTCCGAGGGTGATGGCTTCATTCAGGCCATGAAAATTCTGGACGGCGGGCGCATTTCAATTGCATCGTTTTCCTTGGGTATGGCCCGGGGGGCGTTCGAAGCGGCCCTGAGCTACTCAAAACAACGCGAACAGTTCGGTCAACCCATCGCGAAATTTCAGGCGATTGGATTCAAATTGGCCGACATGGCCACCCAGATCGAGGCGTCGCGACTTCTCGTCCAGAAAAGCTGCCACTTGAAATCCACAGGCGCCCCTGTTACCAAGGTCTCTGCAATGGCAAAATACTACGCTTCGGAGGCCGCTGTCCGAATCGCTACCGATGCGGTCCAAATATTCGGTGGATACGGCTATACAAAGGACTTTCCGGTCGAAAAATTCTACCGAGACGCCAAGCTCGGTACCATTGGGGAGGGAACGTCTGAGATTCAAAAGCTGGTCATTTCGAGAGATTTGGTTCGCAATTGCTGAATCCATGAACATGGCGTAACTTCGCGCCCCCAATAATTAGGATATGCTTATCATTCCGGTGAAAGAAGGCGAGAACATTGAGCGCGCACTCAAGCGCTTCAAAAAGAAGTTCGACCGCACCCGTAAAGGACGCGAACTCCGCGCCCGTCGTGAATACACGAAACCGACGACAATTCGTCGTGAACAGCTGAAGAAAGCCGTTTACAAAAACAAGAAGGCATTGATGGGCTAAATATTTGGCGGTTTGATATAAGTGGTCGCATATTGTAAGACCAACCTAACCTTGTGTCAGACCAACGCCATATATTAACCCCCCTTTCTTCTTTTTTGGAATATCTAGAAAAAGAGAAAAGAGGCTCGGTCCACACCTTGCGATGTTATCGATCTGATCTGAATCAGCTTGGGCGATTTCTCAACGAGACTTACGAGCATGAAGAACTGGTGGGGGTCAAGCCTGAATGGCTGCGCTCATGGGTTGTAGATATGATGAAAGACGGTCGTTCGCCGCGCACAATTCATCGCAAAGTTTCAGCTTATAGGACGTTCAATCGTTTCGCCCGCCGCATGGACTTGACCGATCAAGACCCTAGCGCGGGCATTTCTTTGCCCAAACTCGAAAAGCGTGTACCGGAATTTGTTCCCGAACGCAATATGGACGAGCTCTTGTCGGGTGAAGTTTTTCCTAAATCTTGGAAAGGTCTGCGAGATCGGCTAATGATTACGCTTTTGTACGAAACGGGGATTCGCTTGAGTGAATTGATTGATTTGAAGGCCGTGGACGTAAGCTCGGCGCGTGAAACGATTAAGGTTCACGGAAAAGGTAGCAAGGACCGCTTGCTGCCCGTCAGCTCTTCACTCATGGAGATGGTCGCAGAATACCTGGAAAGTCGCTTTGGAGATGCGGAACAACTTATGGTTACGGACAGCGGCCGGCCCCTGTATCCGTCGTTTGTTTATCGCCGAGTAAATCACTATATTACCGAGGCAAGCTCGCTTAGCAAGTGCAGCCCGCACGTGATTCGTCATTCGTTCGCTACGCACCTGTTAAACCACGGAGCGGACATCAACGCGGTGAAGGAATTGTTGGGGCATTCTAGCCTGAATGCCACACAGCATTATACGCATGTCACCACTTCGAGGATGAAGAGTGCGCACCAGGGCAGTCCACTTGATTCGCGGGATATATTCTAACCCCTCAAGTTGCCTCCCTCATGGAAGTCCAAGTCACAAGCATCCATTTCAAAGCCGACCAAGATCTAATCTCATTTATTCAAGACAAAGTGAACAAGTTGACCTTGTTTCACGACAAGATCATCAGTGGAAATGTGACCCTGAGTTTAGAGAAAGACCAAGACCGAGAAAACAAGGTGGTTGAGATTAAGCTTCACGTGCCCGGACACGAGCTCTTCAGCCGCCGCAAAAGTTCCTCCTTTGAGCAAGGCACAGCGGACGCTTCAGATGCTATTCGCCGTCAGATTTCAAAGGTCAGAAAGCAGCGCGCATGACGTCCAAATTGACGTAGAAAAAACCGCTCATTTTGGGGCTTGTACCTACTAATTTATTGCCTACATTTGCCCTCCCTTTGACGGGGAGGGTATTTTATGCCCAAAAGTTCTTTGGAAATTGTGGCCGGTGTAGCTCAGTTGGCTAGAGCAGCTGATTTGTAATCAGCAGGTCGTGGGTTCGAGTCCCTCCACCGGCTCACGACTCCAAAATTGACCCAAATACTGGGGGTACGCCGGAGTTGGAGAGCCGGGGCAGACTGTAAATCTGTTGTCTTAGACTGAATAGGTTCGAATCCTATTACCCCCACAAACGCTAACCTCGATCGACGTGAGTTGAGAAGGGTATAAGCGGGAGTAGCTCAGTTGGTAGAGCGTCAGCCTTCCAAGCTGAATGTCGCGAGTTCGAATCTCGTCTCCCGCTCAAAAAGCCAAGCTGCCCAACGGGGCACAGGCGAGAATTGAATAAGCCGATGTAGCTCAGGGGTAGAGCGCATCCTTGGTAAGGATGAGGTCACGGGTTCAATTCCCGTCATTGGCTCTAAGAAATAGTTGACACGTTATATATAATTCACGAAAATTAAACCACACTATTATGGCTAAAGAAACGTATGATCGTTCAAAACCACACGTGAACATTGGTACGCTGGGTCACGTTGACCACGGCAAAACCACCCTGACTGCTGCAATCACAAAAGTACTCGCTGACGCGGGTCACTGTGAGGCCAGCTCATTTGATCAAATTGACAACGCACCTGAGGAAAAGGAGCGCGGTATTACGATCAATTCTTCGCACGTTGAGTATGAGACAGCAAACCGTCACTACTCACACGTTGACTGCCCCGGCCACGCCGACTACGTAAAGAACATGGTAACAGGTGCTGCCCAGATGGACGGCGCTATCCTTGTTGTTGCGGCTACGGACGGCCCGATGCCACAAACCCGTGAGCACATCCTATTGGGCCGCCAAGTTGGCGTGCCGAAGATGGTTGCATTCCTCAACAAAGTTGACATGGTCGACGACGAGGAGTTGCTTGAACTCGTTGAGATGGAGGTGCGCGAGCTTCTCACCTTCTACGAGTACGACGGAGACAATGCTCCTGTTGTACAAGGTTCAGCCCTCGGTGGGCTCAACGGTGAGCAGAAGTGGGTCGACTCGATTCTCGAGCTCATGAATGCAGTAGACGAGTACATCGAAATTCCTGTTCGTGAGAACGAGAAGCCTTTCTTGATGTCTGTGGAGGACGTGTTCACGATTACAGGTCGTGGAACGGTTGCTACAGGTCGTATCGAGACGGGTGTAACCAATACAGGTGACGAGGTGGATATCATCGGTTTGAACGCCGAGAATATGAAGTCTACGATTACAGGTGTTGAGATGTTCCGTAAGATTTTGGATCGTGGAGAATCTGGCGATAACGTCGGTTTGTTGCTCCGCGGTATCGAGAAGAAGGACATCAAGCGCGGAATGGTTATAGCTGCTCCCGGTAGTGTGACCCCGTACAAGTCGTTCAAGGCTGAAGTCTACATCCTCAAGAAAGAGGAAGGTGGCCGTCACACTCCGTTCCACAACAAGTATCGCCCACAGTTCTACTTCCGTACATTGGATGTGACAGGTGAGATTTCTTTGGAAGCCGGTCGTGAAATGGTCATGCCTGGTGACAACGTAACGATCGATGTTGAGTTGATCTACGCTGTGGCAATGAACAAGGGTTTGCGTTTCGCAATGCGCGAAGGTGGACGTACTGTTGGTGCCGGTCAGGTGACTGAACTTAAGAGTTAATCGCCCTGTTTGATCTCATTAATCATAAACTGAAGGGGAAAGAAGGCGCCATAAGAGGGGTCTTCTTTCGCCGTCTACGGGCATAGCTCAATTGGTAGAGTAGCGGTCTCCAAAACCGTTGGTTGCAGGTTCGAGTCCTGCTGCCCGTGCAAACACCTAGAACACCATGGCAAACGTCGCTACATATGTAAAGGAGTCATACACCGAGCTCGTCGAGCGGGTGACTTGGCCTACGTTTTCGGAACTTCAAGAGGCTTCTATTCTGGTCTTTGTCGCATCGTTGATGATTGCAGGGATTGTATTTGTCATGGACTGGACGATGGGTGTGAACTCTCCGGATAGCACGTGGCGCGGGGTGATTGGTCTTATTTACGCCTACCTTTTCTGATGGCGGCCAAGACTGACATCGCAATGAAGTGGTACGTCGTACGTGCCATTGGAGGTCAAGAGAACAAGGCCAGGCAATTTCTGGAATCAGAGATTGCTGCTGCGGGCTTGCAGGCCTACGTGGGTCAAATTTTGATCCCTACCGAAAAAGTAATGATGATTCGCAACGGCAAGAAGATCACCAAAGAGCGCAATTTCTTCCCGGGCTATGTCCTGGTGGAATGTTCGATGGTGGGCGAGGTGCCGCACGTGATTCGTAACACTCCGAGTGTGATCGGCTTCTTAGGAGCGGTCAAGTACGGAGACCCCCATCCACTTCGCCAGTCCGAGGTCAACCGCATCTTAGGTGTGGTGGACGAGCTCGCGGCCAGCGAAGACGACATCAGCATCCCTTACACCGTCGGTGAGTCGGTGAAGGTGGGCGACGGGCCGTTTAACGGTTTCCATGGCACCATCGAAGAGGTGAATGAAGAAAAGAAAAAATTGAAAGTAATGGTCAAGATCTTCGGGCGGAAAACGCCTGTCGAACTGGGATTTCTCCAGGTCGAAAAAGAGAGCTGATCGTTGTTCAAATTGACATAACTAAACACGAGATTTTTCTCCATAACTACGAACAGACGGGACGCCCCGTAACCTGACCCCCCAATGCTTCCCTGGGAACGACGGCCGGCCTGTTCAATATAAATTAAATGATCCATGGCAAAAGAAGTCGCCAAGATCGTCAAGCTGCAAGTGCGCGGTGGGGCTGCTAACCCTTCACCACCAGTGGGACCCGCTTTGGGTGCTGCAGGGGTGAATATTATGGAATTCTGCAAGCAATTTAATGGGCGTACCCAGGAAAGAGCAGGCAAGATTTTACCGGTATCCATCACCGTATATATGGACAAGTCGTTCGACTTCGTCATCAAGACGCCGCCCGCGGCGATTCAGTTGATGGAGGCCGCCAAGTTGAAGAAGGGCTCTCCGGAGTCCAACCGCATCAAGGTCGGCACTGTGACTTGGGACCAAGTACGCACTATAGCAGAAGACAAGATGCCCGATCTGAATTGCTTTTCCCCTGAGTCAGCCATGAAAGTGGTTGCTGGAACTGCAAGGAGCATGGGGCTTAACGTGACCGGCAATTCGCCATTCTGATCCTCTTAAACAAAAGCAAAATGGCACGATTGACTAAAGCCCGTAAGGCTGCGAATGAGAAGTTCGACGCGGAACGGTCTTACTCCCTCGACGAAGCTTCGAACATTGTAAAGGAAACCACCTCTACGAAGTTTGATGCATCCGTCGATTTGGTTGTCAGCTTAGGCGTCGACCCACGAAAGGCCAATCAAATGGTCCGTGGAACGGTCAGCCTGCCCCACGGGACAGGCAAAAACATTCGAGTTCTGGTGCTTTGTACTCCTGATAAGGAGGCCGAAGCAAAGGAAGCGGGTGCAGACCACGTCGGACTCGACGAATATGTTGAGAAGATCAAAGGCGGATGGACCGATATAGATGTAATTGTTACCACTCCCCAAGTGATGGGCAAAGTTGGTGCGCTGGGCCGAATTCTCGGACCGCGCGGCTTGATGCCTAACCCGAAATCGGGCACGGTCACCATGGATGTGGGCAAGGCAGTTACAGAAGTAAAGGCAGGTAAGATTGATTTCAAGGTTGACAAGTACGGCATCATCCATGCGTCCGTAGGACGTGTGAGCTTCTCGAAAGAGAAGATCTCGGAGAATGCAAATGAAGTCATGCAAACCTTGGTTCGATTGCGCCCGTCAGCAGCAAAAGGGACATACATCAAGAGCATCTCAATGAGCTCTACGATGTCTCCTGGAATCCAGGTTGAACCAAAAACTTTCTCTTAAATCATAGAAGCGATGACACGCGAACAAAAGAATCAAGAGATTGAGGTGCTCGAAGGTATCCTTACTGAGAAGAAGGTCATTTACTTGACCGATGCTTCAAATTTGAACTCTGCGGATTCAACTCGTCTCCGCGGCGAATGTTACAAGCGCGACATCACGATGCGCGTAGTGAAGAATACTTTGCTGCGTAAAGCGATGGACCGCGTGGAGGACCGAGATTTCTCGGAGCTCTACGACTTGCTTGCTGGACAAACGGCTTTGATGGTCGGTGAAGTGGGCAATGCCCCCGCCAAGCTCATCAAGGAGTTCCGTAAAACAAATGATCGTCCAGTACTCAAGGGGGCGCTTGTGGCGGAGTCAATTTTCATCGGTGATGACCAATTGACTTCCCTCAGCAATCTCAAGAGCAAGGACGAGCTCATCGGCGAGATCATTGGCCTGCTACAGTCGCCAATGTCCAACCTCTTGGGCGCATTGCAATCCGGTGGAAACACTATCTCTGGAATGGTCAAAGCACTTTCGGAAAAGAAAGACTGACTTTGGCACCCCTCATCAATATTTGAATAACCCCCTATAATTAATATCCCCATGGCTGATTTGAAAGCAGTGGCAGACGAGCTGGTTAACCTCACAGTAAAAGAGGTGAACGAGCTTGCAACTATCCTAAAAGACGAATACGGAATCGAACCCGCAGCTGCAGCTGCCGCGGTCGCAGGACCCGCCGCTGGCGGAGGCGACGGTGGCGACGAGAAGTCGGAGTTTGACGTCATTCTCAAAGCTGCTGGCGGCTCGAAGCTCGCGGTTGTGAAACTCGTAAAAGAGTTGACCGGCCAAGGTCTGAAGGAAGCCAAAGGCATCGTAGACTCAGCACCCGCCGCTATCAAGGAAGGTGTGCCGAAGGACGAGGCTGAATCACTCAAGGCTCAACTTGAGGAAGCAGGAGCAGAAGTTGAGATCAAGTAAGATCTTAACCAACTGACAATCAGGAGGTCAGGTCGGGCGCAGGTCCCGACCTGACTTTCTTATTCTCCCCAGCGATTGCTGGAGAGGACTTAATCACCTGCAACCTAGCGGTTTGTACAATTCACCAACGCCTCCCTGTACATGTTGACGCCACAGCACCTGAAGCGCCACAGCTTCGCCACGACTTCTCCTGAAATTGCTTACCCCGATTTCCTCGAGATTCAACTTCGCTCATTCAGTGAGTTCTTCCAACTTGAAACCAAGCCGGAAGACCGCGAAAGCGAAGGCCTTTTTAAGGTATTCAACGAGAATTTCCCCATCACAGACACGCGCAATCAGTTCGTGTTGGAGTTCCTCGATTATTTCATCGACCCGCCGCGCTACAGCATCCAGGAGTGCATCGAGCGCGGGTTGACCTACAGTGTGCCGCTTAAGGCGAAGCTGAAGCTGTACTGTACCGACCCTGAGCACGAGGACTTTGAGACCATCGTGCAGGACGTGTACTT
>JAQWTJ010000016.1 GCA_029242765.1 Flavobacteriales bacterium
GCTGCAAACAGGGGCTGTTCGTGCAAGTGCCCTTTATTTGCAGAGTCTTGAGCTTTATAATGTTCTCCCGTGTCTTGGTGACCTTCTGTGACAAGCCCATTAGACACCCAATGTCTTGTTGTCCAGCAACATTCAGTAAGGCAAAAAAACACGAGTGAGCCCCAATATCGGTTATGGTAATAATTGCGAATCAGCTCGGACACGTCCTGCTCCTTTGCGAGTAATTTCGCAGCCCAACATGAGACTGACCTTCGCTCTGCTTTTCGCCCTCATTGTCACCGCAGTCCCGGCACAAGAGTCGACGACCCGCACCATCAGCGGGCGTGTAATTGACAGCGAGACCGGCGAATATATTTTGGGGGCTAGCGTCGTGGATCTCACCACCGGCCAAGGCACTTCGACGAATGTCTTCGGCTTTTTCTCCCTGACCCTGTCCCAAGAAGAACAAGAACTGATGTGGAGCTTTATCGGTTACGAACCGAAGAGACAAAAAATCCAACGCGATGCGGCGGTGCATCTGGAGCTGACCGTTGAGCTGCAGCCGCTGACCATACAAATTGCCGAAGCGGAAGTTCTCGGAGAGCGCACGGAGCATGTGGACGACACGAAGATGGGGCGGGCCATAGTCGATGTTGAGACCATCAAAGCGCTGCCAGCTCTGTTGGGCGAGGTGGACATCCTCAAGGTTATCCAACTGTTGCCCGGTGTGCAAAGTGCGGGCGAAGGAAATGCCGGTTTCTATGTGCGTGGAGGCGGCCCCGATCAGAACCTGGTGCTGGTCGACAACGCGGTCGTGTACAATGCGGCCCATTTATTTGGGTTTTTCAGTGTGTTCAACCCCGACGCCGTCCAAAGCGTGGAACTCACCAAGGGCGGCATGCCAGCCCGGTTTGGAGGCCGCGTTTCTGCCGTACTGGAGATTGCGATGAAGGAAGGCAATGCCAGGGAGATGAGAGCCAGCGGGGGTATTGGGCTGATCAGCAGCCGGCTCATGCTCGAGGGCCCGATCAAGGAGGATACGGCAAGTTTCACCGTATCGGCCCGCCGAACTTATCTCGATGTACTGGCAAAAGCGGTGACCGATTCCGAGGGGGAGATGAGCGGCTCGGGCTACTTTTTCTACGACTTGAATACGAAGGTGAATTGGCGCATCAGCCCGAAGGACCAAGTGTACTTGAGCGGATATTTCGGTCGCGACGTGTTCAGTTTTGCAAATTCCACAGCCGACTTTCAAACACGCATTCCTTGGGGCAATGCCACCGGCACGCTTCGCTGGAATCACCTGTTCAGCGACCGCGCCTTCTTGTCCACCACCACCACGGTGAGCGATTACGACTTTGCTTTTGAAGCGCGGCAAGACAGCTTTTTATTCGGCTTTCGCAGCGGCATCAAGGACGTATCATTCCGACCGCAACTCACGCTGTACCCGAACCCGCGGCACACCATCCGCACCGGGGTGGACTATACTTTGCACCGGTTCATTCCGACGGAAGTGTACGTCGAGAACAACGGGGTGGCCTTCGACCTGGGCGACGCAGAAAAGACGTTTAGCCATGAGGTTGGCTGGTACATTGAAGACGAGTTCGATGTGAGCGACCGGGTGCGCGTTTCGGCCGGGCTGCGCTACGGGGGCTTTGCGCACGTGGGGCCGTTCACCCGTTATACCCAAGATGTGGAGGAAGACCCGCTTGGGGGAGCGGGTGTGATGAGCGAATTGCATTTCGCCCCAGGTGAACTGGTGGCTTGGCACGATGGGATGGAGCCGCGACTCGGGTTGCGTGTAAAAACTGGCCCGCACAGCTCGATCAAGGCCGGCTACAGCAAAAACCAGCAATTTGTCCACCTCACATCATTGGCTCCCACCTCCATGCCGGCTGACATATGGGTGCCGAGCTCCGATCGTGTGAAACCGCAACGCGGGACCCAAGTTGCCGCCGGCTATTTTACCCAATGGGGGGAGCAGCAGAAGTGGGAGGCCTCCCTCGAGGTCTACCACAAGGGTCTGCACAACTTGGTGGCCTACGCCGACGGTTCCATGCCAGAAGACAACATCCAAAACAACGTCGACAACAACCTGGTCTTCGGTGAAGGCACATCCTATGGCGCAGAATTTTTCCTTAAAAAACGCCTCGGTGAGGTGACGGGCTGGCTCGGTTACACTTGGTCGAAAACGGACCGCCTCTTTGAAGAGCTGAACAACGGCAACCGCTTCCCCGCCCGTTACGACCGGCGACATGATCTGAGTTTGGTGGCCCAATACGAGCTGAACGAGCGCTGGCAATTCAGCGGAACATTTGTCTATGGAACAGGCAGCTCGATCACCGTCCCCATCCAGCGCTACTTTCTCGACGGCCAAATCATCAACGTCTACGGCGACCGAAACGGGTACCGCATGGCCCCTTACCATCGCGCTGACATTGGCGCAACGTACACGCCCCGACCCAAAAGCGGCAAGGCCCGCCCAGGCCAGTGGGTGTTCTCCGTTTACAACCTTTACAATCGCAAGAACCCGTACTTCATCTATTTCGGCAATGAGGGCTCCATTGATACGGGCGATTTAACGATCAAAGCCTATCAGGTCAGCCTCTTCCCAATCCTGCCGTCGGTGGCTTGGAACTTTTCGTTTTAACGCATACGCCACGCCCTGATGTCCTCGCTGAAACGCCTCAACGCCTATTTCTGGAAGTACAGATGGCATTTTTCCGGCGGCATTTTTTTCATCACGTTGACGAACATCCTGGCCGTATACGCACCCGCGGTGGTGGGCGAAGGCATCAACGAAATGCAGGCAGCCTACGAAGACAACCGGCTCGAGGCCATCTCCGCCATTGCCACCCGACAGGCTCTGTTGTATCTCGGTGTTTACCTTGTGAAGGGCGTCTTCAGCTTTTTCACGCGGCAGACCATCATCGTCATGAGTCGCCACATTGAGTACGACCTCAAGCGATTGATTTACAGCCAATACCAACGCCTTTCCTCTGCATTTTACAAACGCAATGAAACGGGCGACCTGATGAACCGCATCTCTGAAGATGTCTCTCGCGTTCGGATGTACTTGGGGCCGGCTGTTCTGTACTCTCTGTCTCTGCTAATAATGGTGGTGATGACGGTGACGGTGATGGCCCGAATCGACCTGGAGTTAACGCTCTGGTCCTTGGCACCACTGCCCTTTATGAGCGTCGGCGTGTATTACGTTAGTTCGGTCATCCACCGCCGCAGCGAGCAGGTGCAGGCTCAGCAAAGCTCGCTTTCCTCCATGGTTCAGCAGAATTTTTCCGGCATCCGCGTGCTCATAGCCTATGCCCGAGAATCGATGGCACACGCTCGATTTTCAGACGCCGCCGACCAGTACAAAACTCGCTCTTTGGCATTGGTCAAGGTCGAGGCCCTGTTCATCCCCCTCATTGTCATGCTCGTGGGTTTGTCGACCATTTTGACGATTTACATCGGCGGCGTAAAGGTCCTCGATGGCCAGCTCGAACTTGGGCATATTTTTCAATTCATCTTTTACATCAACCTGCTAACCTGGCCCTTTGCCTCCGTCGGCTGGGTGACCTCTTTGGTGCAAAAGGCAGCGGCCAGCCAGGAACGCATCAATGAGTTTTTAGACATTGAGCCGGAAATCACGTCGGACGCTCCCCCCCACAAGATCGAGGGCCGTATCACCTTCGACAAGGTCAGCTTCACTTACCCTGAATCAGGCATCCGGGCTTTGGACGAGCTGAGCTTTGATTTGCTGCCCGGTCAAACCTTGGGAATCGTGGGACGAACAGGCAGCGGCAAATCCACCGTTGCTCAGCTCATCGCCCGCTTGTACGATGCGGACGAAGGAGAAATCCGGATCGATGGACGGCCGATTGCCGATTGCAACCTGTCGAGCCTGCGCAGCGCAATCGGCTACGCGCCCCAGGACGTATTTCTATTCTCTGACACCATCGCAGGTAACATCGCGTTCTCCAGTGACCGCCCGGCATCGGACGACGACCCGCAGCGGGGACTCGTAGAAGACGCCGCACGCAAGGCAGCCATCCACGACGAAATAGAGGACCTTGAAAACGGTTACCAAACCCTGCTAGGCGAGCGCGGCGTCAATCTCAGCGGCGGACAACGCCAACGCATTGCCATCGCGCGAGCATTGATGGGCTCGCCCCAAATACTGCTACTCGACGATGTGCTTTCGGCCGTGGACACGGCTACAGAGGCGCGCATTCTACAAGCATTCAAAGAGGCTAGGCGAGGAAGAATGGCCGTGGTGATCTCGCACCGCATCAGCACGGTCCAGGGCGCAGATCAATTGATCGTGTTGGATGCGGGGCGCGTTGTGGAGTCGGGCAGTCATGTCGAGTTGATGGCCCAAGGCGGAGTGTACGCCGAGATGCACCGCCTGCAGTCCATAGACGACAGTGACGGCCAAGGCGAAGAACTTTAAGGGCAGGCATCACCGAAAACGGTGAGCATGATGAGAATATCCGCCACGCCGACGAGTTGATCGAAGTTCATGTCGGCCGTGAGCATGCCCTGAGCGCCGTATTGATTGAGCATTTCCAAGAGGTCTTGGATGGTGACCCAGTCGTCAATAACAATGTCTTGAACGCAGAAGTTGGGGCCATTTTCGTAGCCATACACCGTACCGTTGCAGTCGTTGTCCAAGCCCATGCCCATTGCAGGGGCTCCAGGGAACATGGTGGGATCCAGGTCATTGCAATCGTCCCCAATCTCATACCAAAAGGCAGGATAATCACACGCTGAGAAGCCCAACATCCCCGCGTAGCCGTCCCCGTCGATGTCCATATAAAAGGTCACGGATTGACCGTCCTCGTCGGTCATTTGGTCGCAGTCGTTGTTTACACCGTCGCAGGGGTCCTCAAGACCCGGGTGCACATCAGGATCATTGTCATTGCAATCCCCGCCGACCAAGGAATAGCCCGCGCCAACGCCGCAGCCCTGCACCGCATTAACGTAGGTGCCGTAACCGTCGCCATCCGCATCGGGGTAGTGCATTACGTCGTCGGTGACATCCACATACACGCGCGTGGCGCACGGCATTCCGAAGGTCGTTCCTCTAAAAATGTAGCCGTGGGGTCCGTCCACTGGAAATCCACTGGCTTGAACCGTCCATACGCCCGGCCCCAGAAGGGTATCCACAGACATCCACGACGGCGCAGGTGATATGTCAAGCGCGATTGGGCCGGTAAGCGAAGAGTCCACCGTCACCTCAAAGGACAGCGTGTCCTCAAAGCAGGTCTCGCTGTAGAACGGCGTCACGCTCAAAAAGGTCGTGCGAATCAAAAACAGCCCTTGATCCAAGTCAGTGACTGCGATTGTGCCCGATTCGAAAAACGGATAATTGCTCCAACTGCCCGAAAAACCAGGATCATCCGTATCAGGGTGGGTGTCAAAAAATGCGACCTCTTCCAACGTCACATCCGCCGCTGCTGAGCCGTCGAGCATTCGAAATCCAGCCTTGTAATTGGACTGAAACAGCCAGGGGCCACGGGTGTAGAGGTTGTGATCGGAGGCCTCGGTGTCGTGATCCCATCCACCTAGAAAAAAAGGATTGTCCACGTCTTGCACGTCGAAAATGAGGGTCCGTGTGTGGCTCACAAGTCCGCCCGATTCATCGATTTCATCGCCGACAAAAAAGTAGCGTTGATCCGCGCTCAGCCAGCCTTGGTGCACATAGCCAACCGTGTCATGGGTAGCGGTAGCAATCAATTCAACATCGGTGGGGTCGCTCACATTGGCAATGGCGATGTGCGTCTCATTCGCACTGAAGGCCAGCGTCTCACCCAACCAATCTACATCCGGCCCAGCATACGTGACGACTTGTGCATCGTGGATGTAACCGCCTTCATCAAACGTGCCCAGCAGCTCCGGCAATGCATCGTCATAATGCTGGAACATAACAAAGCCCGGATGGTTGCTCGCCCCGCAGACATACACCATCTGAGAATCCTCGTGAACGGCAATGTTGTGCGCCCTGGAGAATCCGCCAATCTGGGCATCGTGGGGCAAGACCACGGGCGGGTTGGTGACATCACGCAGGCCTGTCAGGTCAAAAACTTGCAGTCCTGACTGAGGTATTTCGGTCACAACGTAGGCCTTGTTGCCCACCACCTTCACATCACGCCAAGTGCTGCCCGATCCCATGCCTGCTGTGGGCATATGTCCGAGAATAATCGGCGACGAGGGCTGAGTGACATCAACAAACCAGAGCCCGCCGTACTTGCCCAACAATACATACTCAGAGCCGTCCAATGGGTCGGTCCACCCCCAAATGTCATTGCTCAGTAAATTGTCAAACTGAGCGTTGGGTAGATGCGCGAGAAGTTCCACATTTTCACAGGGATAGGTTTCCAGAACCATACCGTCCACGCAGGGAGATTGAGCGTGCAGGCCCCAAGCACTTCCCAAAAGGAGCGCTGAGATCGCGGCGGCACGGAGCAAGATGCGCGGACAATTCATCGCCTAAAAGATACAAAATAAACTTGTGTTTTTGGCCTTTCGTCGTGAATTATTAATGCTTAGTCGATTTTATTGTACGCACAAAGGCTGGGCATCGATGCTTAAATTCGGCAGGTGAACAATGCTCTTTTCTCTAATGACGCCCCCCTAAAGGGTGTTCGGGTACTGGAGTTGGCTACGGTGTTAGCCGGGCCGATGGCCGGCTCGTTTTGGGCGGCCCTGGGCGCCGATGTGATCAAGGTAGAACGACCTGAAACCGGTGATGTGACAAGAAGCTGGCGCGTAAAAGACGAGGGCACCAATCAATCGTCGGCCTACTACGCCTCAGCCAATTCAGGCAAACGCGTGGTGCGCTGCGACCTTGCAAGCGTTGAGGGCCGTAAATGGCTCGAGGGGGAATTGGCCGTGAGCGATGTGGTCGTTCAGAATTTCAGAACCGAGAGCGCAGCACGTCTGAAGCTGGATCCGGAGCATTGGTGTGGGCGACATCCACGCTTAATCCACGTCCATTTGAAGGGCTTTGCCCATGAGCCGGGCCGTAGCGCCTACGACGTCGTGGTCCAGGCTGAAGCTGGATTCATGGCCATGAATGGGGAACCCGACGGCGGGCCCTTGCGTATGCCGGTCGCCTTTATGGACGTGTTGGCTGCTCATCAGATGCAAAGCGCAGTGCTGGCCGCATTATACGCTCGAGAAAAATCAGACCGCGGAGCCTCAATTGAAGTTTGGCTGGACGCGGCAGGTCTGACCGGTCTTGTGAACCGGGCATCAGCCCATTGGATGACCGGCCAGCCGCAAAAGCGTACCGGATCAGCCCACCCGCAAATTGCACCCTACGGTGACGTATTCAAAACACGCGACGGAGCTGTGGTGACCGCCGTGGGCAACGACGCACAATTCTCAGCACTCTGCCAATCAATCGGTGCGCCACAGGACCCCCGGTTTTCAAGCAATCCGCGGCGGGTCAACTTGCGTCAAGAATTGCTGGACTTCCTGGCGCCCTATTTTCTACAACAATCGACGAGCGACTTGCTGGTTCGCGCTAAAGAATCGCACATTCCGCTGGGAGAAATCCGCAGTGTTGCCCAAGCTCTGGAGTCACCCCTTGGCCGCAGTATGCTGCTCGAAGAAATGCAAGACGGCGCACCCACAAAACGGGTTCGCCCCACCGCATTTCGCATTCAGTCCAGCGGCAGGTCGAGCACATAAGATTGCCCCTCAGTCACGTTCAAGTGATCAGCGATGAGCCAAGGGTTCAAGGACTTCAGCTCATTGTAGGACAGGTCCGCTGCAGCTGCAAAATCAGCCAAACTTGAGATGCTTGCATCGATGAGCGTGTCACGCGATGAACGACCGCCCCACAAATCATAGCGAGCCAGATAGAATCCATGGGCCTCGGGGTCGACCATGATTTGCTTGGTGGCGTATAAACGATAGACGTACCGTGCCGTTTCGCGGTTCAGGTGCAAATCCCAATACGAGCTGCCGCGCTGTTCCTCAAGCGCGCTTTCCACGCCTTTCATCCCCATGTTGTACGAGGCTGCAGCCATAAGCCAATCCCCAAAGCGAAGGTGGGCTTCATTGAGGTAAGCGCACGCTGCACGGGTGGCCTTCTCCACATGATAGCGTTCGTCCACATCGGCGTTCACTTCGAGCCCAAACTCATGCGCGGCGTCCGGCATGAACTGCCAAAACCCCTTGGCACCAGCCGGTGAAATCGCCTGGGACAACCCGCTCTCTATCACCGCCAGATACTTGAAGTCGGCCGGGATTCCAGAGTCCACCAAAATGGGCTCGATCAAGGGAAACCAACGGCTGGCCCGCTTAAGCGTCAAAATCGTCGTGCTGTGGCGAAAACACCCCGCGAGTAATTCCCGGTCCATCCTTTCTCGCACACCGAGCCGCTCCAAAGGCAAGATTGTCCCGGCAAAGTCCAGGCCCGCATCAATGCGCGGAGCGCTCACATGTTGCACGGCCTGCCCAGGTGAGACAAGTTCGGGCTGTTCCACCATCTGATCAGCAGAAGTCAGCAGCAGCACAGCCCCAAAAGAGAGGCCGAGCATCAACACGGCCACCCCCCATTTCCAAGAGGCGCGAATAAAACCACTCACTTCAACGGGCATCACGGCGTGAAATTGAAAGGGGAATGAAAGTCATCGAACAAGGGCGCCTCAGCATCCTTCTCTGAAAGCTGGGGGCGCTGGTCAAGCCCATAATCGGCATGCGACCAGTCGATATTGAGCGCGGCGTCATCCCAACGAATCGAACGTTCCGCGTCCGCATCGTAGCGCACCGTGCATTTGTAGCAAAAGGTGGTGGCGTCCTCAAGCGAGAGGAAGCCGTGTGCAAATCCGGGGGGGATCCACAGTTGCCGGCCATTTTCTGCGCTCAAAACCACCTTTTGATGCTGACCGTAGGTGGGGGAACCCAACCGCAAGTCAACCGCCACATCTAGCGCCGCGCCTGCTGCAACACGCACGAGCTTCCCCTGGGCGAAGGGGGGAACCTGCAGGTGCAGACCCCGCAATACTCCCGCATTAGAGACGCTTTGATTGTCCTGTACAAAGGTCACTGCATGGCCCACAGCAACGTGAAATTGCTCGGCATTCCACGTTTCTTCAAACGCACCACGCCGGTCGACAAATCTGCGAGGAATGAGCTCGAGAAGCCCCGAAATCGAATGGGTTTGAATTTTCAAGAGGATGGATTAGAGAACGCCAATGAGTGATAGAATAACTGTAACGCCAGAAATCAGCCCCAGCAATGGGGTCATGTCCTGCAAAAATTCAGAGGCGTACTCAGGCAAGGGCTCAATGTAAATGATGTCCCCGGCCTGCACCGTTGTGCTCGCGACGGATAGACCTTCGATGGTGGACAAGTCGAATTGATACACCCTCTGGGTGTGATCCACGCGACGAATCAACTTCACGTTGCGCGCATCACCGCGCTGGCGAATTCCGCCGGACAAGGCGATCACCTCGATAAGCGTCATATTCGGATTGGTCAGCGGAATCACTGTGGCTTGGCCCGGCGCGCCTGTAAAAATTAGCGCGCGCTTGTTCGTCACTTCTATTTGGGCAAATGGCGAGATATAAAATTCAGTGTACAGCTCTTGCAGAATGGCTTGGGCCTCGCGAATTGTTTTTCCTGCCACCACAACACGGCCAATCTCAGGCAGCTCCACCTCCCCGCTCGCCTCAACCTCAAAGAGAGAGACCGCCTGATTTCTAAACAACAAGGCCCCTCCACTTTTTGAGTCGGTCGTACCGGCCGTTTGAGCAAGTAAGCGCTGTCCGTGGTTAGAAAAGAGCTGAAAGCTCAGCATGTCGTTAGGCGCAATACGGTACTCGGTTGACAGTTCAACCGGCAACGCATCAAAGGTGAACCCCTTGGGTGTGGAGAACATGACATTGCGATTGATCGAGCAGGAACTGATCGTTGCGGCGAGCACTGTAAAGAAAAGAATGCGAAGAATCGTGGACCGGAGCATAGGGCGAAAATAAGCGGGCTACTTTCGCTCGGGATGTCAAAAACGTCAGAACTTTTACAACGCGGAGCAATAGCACTTCGAATGGTCGAGCCGAGCGATGCGGAAATGTTGCTCAAACTCGAGCTTGAATCTGGCGAAAAAGCCTTGACAGTCAAGCAAATGCAAGATTTTTGCAAGGGCCACCAGGACCTGTACACCATGGAACAATTGCGGCTGATTGTAGAACATGAAGGGGCCGCCGTGGGCGCAGTGGACCTGTTTGACTACCAACGGCAACACCTGCGAGCTGGCGTGGGCATTGCGTTGGCCGTAGAAATGCGCGGCATGGGCCTGGCGGTGGCCGCCTTAAAAGCGCTTATCAACTACGCTCAACACACGCTCCACCTTCGATCGCTGTACGCCCACACCCCATTGGATAACCCGGCAAGCGTGGCGAGTTTCGCCTCGGCGGGCTTCACCCGGGTGGGCCTGATGTCGGACTGGGTTCGACGAGAACAAGGCTGGGTTGATGCGGCCGTCTACCAATTCATCTTCCCCAACCTGCAGGACGGATGACGCGAAAAAGCAATGGGCGCGGCAGGCGCAAAGGACGGAATATCTTATTGGTCGCTTCTGTGCTCCTACTGAGCGGCTTGGCGTGTGCAGTGCTGATTGCAAGCTGGACTTTCAAGGTCAATTCAACCGGCGCTCATCATAGCGAGCGCTTCATCGTACAGCCGAACGAGCAGGCCAGCAAGGTGATCGACCGGCTTCTTGAGGGCGGCTGGATTGAAGATGATCTCTCACTCAGACGCTATATCGCGCTGCGCCAATGGGAAAATGCGATGCGGGCGGGGCGCTATGAAATTGAAGGCGGACTGGACAACCGCGCCTTGGCGAGGCGTTTGTTGAGCGGCTCACGCGAGGCGGTCCAAGTGCAGTTCACGGGCGTACGCTTGCCGGAGACTTTGGCGGGTATTGTCGCAGGTCAAATATCTGCTGACAGTGCCGAATTGGCCTCACTGCTGGGCCCTGAAAATGTGCGCACCCTCTGCATTCCGAACACGTACGAACTGTGGTGGAAGACCTCTGCCGAGGAATTTGTGGAGCGTATGGAAGGCGAGTGGAACAAGTGGTGGACCCCGGCCCGGCGCGCGCAAGCTGAGGCTATCGGACTGAGCCCCGCAGAGGTGCACGTGTTGGCTTCAATCGTCAAGGCCGAGGTGTCGAAAACGGACGAAGCGGATGTGGTGGCCGGCCTGTACTTGAACCGGCTGAACAAAGGCATGCACTTGCAAGCTGACCCCACCTTGGTGTACGCCTTAGGTGATTTCACAATCCGGCGGGTGCTGGATGTGCACCGCGAAATCGATTCGCCCTACAACACGTACTTGCATACCGGACTGCCGCCGGGCCCGATCAACTACCCGGAATCGGTGTACCTCGAAGCGGTGTTGAACGCGAAAGACCACAAGTACCTGTACATGTGCGCACGAGACGACTTTTCGGGCTACCATGCTTTTGCAAAAACCTACCGCGCTCACTTGCGCAATGCCAAGCGCTACCACCGCGCCTTAAACAGCGAACGGATATACAGATGATATTATCGTTATTGGCACACTTGAAGCCTCCGCATCTCGCAGTGGACGCCGGCCTCTAGTTTCCCTTCGCTTTGATTGCTCAAGGCGCCCAATGAACCGCCGCTATACAATTAAAGCATCTCTTGAGTCAATACGCTCTAACAGACTGATAATCTGACGAGTCAGACTAATTGTCCGAGTCAATTTTTGAAGCGTCCGATGAGGGTGTAACGGACGGTAAAGCCCAAGCTATTTCGGTGTAATGACCGGCCTTGTCAACGGCCCAAAAACGCACTTCCCCTGCCTTGCCTGCTTGCGTATCGGCCGAGGTGTCCCCTACGCGATCGTCCGAAAACTGGTAGGTCAGCCAGCCCTTGTCGCGCGCAACGCGCAGCCACTTCCCTTCGAATATTCCTCCGTGCCGAGCAAGGCCACTGAGTTCGTCCTCGACCTTTACTCGCAACACGCGCCCAGCCCCTTCCCCGCTCAACACAGGCGTTCCAAAGACCGGTGGCAAGCTGTCTTGACGCAAGGCGAACCGGCCGAATTGCTTGACGCTAAATTTGACACGCCCCAAGAAGGGGTCGGCCGTCCAAGCCGCATTCACCTCCCCGTCGTCGTCCAAAGCGCACAACACCCACGGGTCCTGCGACTTCCCGGGTGCAGCAGGAATGTCGCAACTCAGAACGTAAGGCGATCGCAAAGCAGCGTCTCCACTGCGAACTTCAAACGTTAACGAGTCCAGCGACTGCAGTTGCGCCCAGGTGTCTTGGTAAAAACAGCCCCCGGGAAAGTCAGCCGAGATACGGCCGTAGCGGTCGGATGCGGCTGAAACAGTGAAGGGCTGCCGGTGATCTGAGGCGGCGGGGTGAGGTGCGCAACAGGAGTCGACCTGCGTCGAATCGCTAGGCAAGCTACCGGTCAAGCCCAGTTCGACTGTGCTTTGATTGCCCGCATGGTCCAAAAGGACGACGCGCAAATGCAGCGAATCACCAGGAGCCACCGTGATGGGGGCCATGCCGGCTGGGCACTTATAGATGCGCAAGCGATTGCCGGGGAGGCGATGCAGCCGGTGGATACGCGCCTTTTGCTCGCGCCATCGACTGTAAATGGTGTGGGCGGCTACATCCTTATTCGTGGAGAAACTGAGTTCATCCATCCGGTGACTGTGAAGCAGCTCAAGCGAATCGCCCACCGCATAGACATCCAGGCCGTACAGCCCGTGCACGAAGCCCGTGCCGTCCATGCGGTCAAAGGCCTCCACCCCTAGCCGTACCGGACCTTCCACACGGGCCCAAGCCCCCTGTTCAGGCGTCCAGCGCAGCGTTTCGGTCGAATTGATGGCCGCACCACTCGAGTCGGCGGCCGCGTCAACGGGGATAAGCCAGAGCGCCTTGAAAGCGGGCGGAACGACGTCCTCATCGGTCAGCCCCCAAGCCAATGGGTTCAGCGGATGTTGGGTGGCGCGGTCGCGCACTTCAAAATGTAGATGCGGCCCGAAACTGCCACCTGAATTGCCCGACCAGCAGATGGTGTCGCCCGCTGAGAAACGAAACGCCGTGTCCGCCCAAGCCGCATCAGGCCGAATGTCAATCGCCCAGCTTTTTCGCGCGTACTGCTCGGCCATCAGCCAAGCCTCCAGCTTAGGATGAAAGGCGCTGAGATGGGCGTAAACCAAGGTCACAGGGGCCGTCCGAACGCTGTCCCCACCAAGCGAGTCGCTGTCAAAATACAGCGCCTTGCCATAGCCGCTGGACTTAACTGCTAGGCGAGATATGACGCCATCTGCTGCCGCCAAAACAGGCAACCCCTCACGACCCTGCGTTCGAATATCCATCCCCGTATGAAAATGCCCCGTGCGGATTTCTCCGAAATTTCCGCTGTATTGGAGCGGAATGGCCAGCGGGGCGCGAAGTTGCCCCAGAGCAGAAGACGAAGACAAGCCAAACATCAGCACCGACACCGCAGCCAACAAAAGCCATCGCAAGCCTGTACCAATTTTCATGTTCGAAAGTTACTCGCAGTCGCCGGCCGTAGCGCAATCAATTCCTACTTTAGCCATATAGCTACGAACATGAAATCTTCGATAAAATTGCTGAATGAGCTGCTTTTGGACGTCAAGTCAAAGACCGCCCATTTGATTGAGGACCGCGACCGATTGCAACAATTGTGCACGTCTTTAGAGTTGCGCGTCACCGCATTGGAATCAGAATTGGAATCGGCATTGGAGTCCAAGCCAGAAGCGGTTTCAGAAGACCCCGTAGCCCGCGAACGCATCCGCAACTTGGTGAACGAGATTGACGCCTGCATCGCCATGATGCCCCAGCGAGACCAAGTCGAAACCATTGAACCCGTCACGGCATGAGTGAAGTTTCCATCCAAGTGACCATCGCCGGTCGCCCTTATCCATTGACTGTGAGCGAGAATGATGCGGAGCGCATCCAAGCCTGCGCAGTGCAGATCAATGATTTCGTACAGCAATTTGGCCACGATTTCTCGGTGAGTGACAAGCAAGATCTGCTGGCTATGGCCGCCTTGCATTTGACCTCGCAAGTCGAGCCGGACTACAGCACAGCCATCAAAGGCCTTGAAGAAATTCGATCGCTGATAGGCGACGCCGAGTGAGTCGGCAAGAACAAAAAATGGGGCGATCGGTGCGTTGGCAATCGATCAATGTGGCGACGCAAGTCGTGCTGCAAATTGTATTTCTACGTGTATTGGGCGCGTATTTGGTGCCCGGAGAGTGGGGCCTGATGGGCATCGCCTTAGCCATTGTGGGCATCATTGAAATCTTCGCGCAAATCGGCGTTGGGCCCTCGCTCATTCAACGCAAAAATCTTGAAGAACGGCACATTGCCGCTGCGTTCTGGCTCTCAACTTTGCTTGGGATTGTCTTTACGGCGGCCATCTATTTTGCAGCGCCAGCGGTAGCAAATATCTACGGTGACATGGCGCTGGTGCCCGTCCTGCGCTGGATTGGACTGAGCTTCACCCTGGCTGGTCTGGCGCTGGTCCCGCGAAGCATTCTGCTGCGCCGCATGGACTTCCAAAGCCTCTTTTGGTCCTCGCTTTCCTCCATGCTACTGGCCAACTGGGTGGTCGGTATCGGAATGGCCATTGCGGGCTACGGGCTCTGGTCGTACGCCGTCGCATTAATTGTACAGAACGCTTTGCTCGGCGTGAACTTCTGGTGGCGAGCCCGCGTTCGCATTCGCGGCGGAATGCCGTGGGCGGCGCTCCAACCTTTGCTCCGATACGGCACGGGCAGCACGCTGTTCAACGTATTCAACTACGGCGCCACCAAACTTGACGTCCTGGTGCTGGGCTACTTTCTACCCGGGACGGCTGAGTCGCGCATGGCCCGCACGGGGCTGTACGAGCGCGGCACCTACGTCATGGGCTTGCCCATCACCATGCTGGGAAAACTATCAGACAGCGTTCTTTTTTCGGGCATGTCTTCAGTCCAATCCGACCCCAAAGCACTGGAACGCATCTTCCTTGCCGGTGTCTATTACGTGATGTGGTTGGTGGTGCCGGGCGTGGTCTTGCTTGAATTGTACAGCCGAGAAGTGGTGCTGCTCCTGCTGGGTCCAGCGCTGTTGGGCAGCGTGCCCATTGTTCAAATCCTGATGCTCGGCGTACTGGTGCGCGGACTGGTGAAGGTCTGCGACGCTTTGGTGCGCGCGGTAGATGCTGTGTGGGCAGCGGCGGCAATCAAGGGCGGCTTTATGCTCTGGGTGACCGCCGCAGCATGGTGGGGCGCAACGATTGGGCTGGAAGCGGTGGCTTGGGGCGTGGTGGCTGGGACGGTGCTTCAATGCGCCTTCATGCTAGGGTTGACCTCACGCAGGGTGGGCGTTCGGGCTGGGCGCATTTTACGCAAGGCCATTCCGGGGCTGGTGGTCGGAGCGCTGGCTGGCTTGGGCGGTGTGGCTGGCTATGCCTTGCCCGAAGACTGGGGTGTGGCGCGACTCGCCTTGGGCAGCGCGGCGGCCGGGCTCGTGCTGCTGGGCGGAACAATTGCTGCACCATGGATTTTTGCTCAAGGCGAACATGCTTTGCTGGCCGACTTGGCTGGCAAGCTGCCGGACGGCCGGCTAAAATCCCGTTGGAGCCGCCCAAGTAAAGCAGGAGGTGCTGCCGCTGCACTGGGCATGTTGTTAGCGCTGGGAAGCCCCGAATTGTCTGGCCAAAGTGCCACGCCGACTGCTATAACAACTCCAGAGCCTGTACTGATCGGGCCACCCGAGCCGGGGCAATGCAGCCCGGCCGTGGACCGACTGCAAGTGACGGCCTTCGAAACTGAATTGCAGGGCATCCCCTTTCAAGAAAAGCGATTGGAAGCCATGTTCACTTGGACCCAAAATCGGTGCTTGACGACCTATGCAGCCACACGTTTGCTGCACAACTTAGACGACGAAGTGCAGAAACTCGATCTCGCTTGCCACATTGTCAGCAAGATGAAGCACCCTGAGCAAGCCTCAGAACTGGCCTCAACTTTTAATTTAAAGAGATACCGCCAACGCTTTGAAACGTGGCTTGGACAGACGAATTTTGCACCATGGTAAGCACCACTCAAATTCACAATTTCTCTGCGGGCCCTTGCATTCTACCCCAATCCGTTATGATTGAGGCCGCCGAGGCTGTGCGGGAACTCGACGGATCCGGACTGTCCTTAATCGAAATCTCGCATCGAAGCCCGGCCTTTGTCGCCATCATGGAAGAGGCTCAGGCCAATGTGCGCAAGCTTTTGAACGTTCCAGACCGCTTTGAAGTGCTGTTCCTGCAGGGCGGAGCGAGTTTGGGGTTTTTGACCACGGCGTCAAATTTCATGAGCACCAACGGTTCACTGGACTATGCTATCACGGGCACGTGGTCGAAAAAGGCTTTCGCCGAAGCGAAGCACGTGGGACCGGTTCACAAGATCACTGACGGAAGCGAATTGGGCTTTCGCAGCATCCCCGCATTGCCCGCAAGCTCGAGCGCGGACGCCGTCCACATCACCACCAACAACACGATTTTCGGGACCCAATACGCAACCGACCCCGCCACCGACAAGCCCCTGATTGGCGACATGAGCTCGGACATTTTCTCTCGCTCAATCGACTTTGACAAGTACGCCTGCGTGTATGCTGGAGCACAGAAGAATATGGGCCCTGCCGGCACGGTGATGTACATTTTTGACCCGTCGTTAGTCGCTGAAAATGAGCTACCTCTCCCCTCCTACCTCGACTTGAAGTTGCACGCCTCGAAGGACAGCATGTTCAACACGCCACCCGTCTTTGCCGTGTACACCAGCATGCTCAATTTGCGTTGGATGCTAAAGAACGGGGGGCTCGAAGCGGTCGAGCAGCGCAACCGCGCCAAGGCGCAGACGATGTACGCCGAGATTGACCGCAACGCATTGTTCACAGGCTTTGCCGAGACGGATTCGCGCTCAGTAATGAACGCCACGTTTACCGCGGTAGACGCGGCTGTCGAACCGGCCTTCAAGAAGATGTGCGCTGAGGCATGCATCAACGGGGTGAACGGCCACAAAAGCGTGGGCGGCTACCGGGCTTCGATGTACAATGCTTTGCCACTTTCAAGTGTAGAGGCACTGGTGGATGTGATGCGAGAATTGGAACGCACACACGGTTGATTTGATCATTTTTGAATCCAAATTCTCATGAAGATTTTAGCAAACGACGGCATCGCAGAAGCGGCGAAAATTCGCCTAGAAAGCGAAGGCATCACAGTGCATACCGACCACATTGAGCAGTCATTGCTCGTGGATGCGATTAACCGTGAAGGCTACGAAGGGCTGCTGGTTCGCAGCGCCACCAAGGTGCGCGAGCCGCTGATCGACGCCTGCCCCGATCTGCGATTCATTGGCCGCGGTGGCGTGGGCGTGGACAACATCGATGTGGAGTACGCGCGATCGAAAGGGCGGGTGGTCTTCAACACACCGGCAGCCTCCTCGCAAAGTGTGGCTGAGCTGGTTATGGCCCACTTGTTCGGCATGGCGCGCTTTCTGCCGTCAGCCTACCGGGTAATGCCCGAGCAAGGCGCCACAGAGTTCAAGAAATTCAAGAAGGCATTTGGCGGGGGCATTGAACTGCGGGGAAAAACACTGGGCATTATCGGCTTCGGGCGCATCGGACGCAGCGTAGCTCAATACGCATTGGGCTGTGGCATGGAGGTGGTGGCCAGTGACCTGAGCGGAACTGAACACACGGTGAACCTTGTGATCGGCGGACAAACGGTGGCTGTCAAAGTGCCGAGCATTCCGCTCGACGAACTCCTCAAACGTTCCGACGCGATCAGCCTGCACGTGCCTTCGCAAGCCAATGGAAGAGCGGTGATTGGAACAGACGAACTGGCGAAAATGAAACGCGGCGCCATGCTCGTGAACACAGCTCGGGGAGGAACCGTTGACGAAGCAGCCATTTGTGCTGCGCTGGAAAGCGGTCAACTCCGCAGTGCTGCGTTGGACGTTTTCAGCGGCGAGCCCAACCCCAACCCGAAGGTGCTCAGCGCCGTCGGTTTGGCCCTCACACCCCACACCGGTGCGGCAACGGTGGAAGCCCAGGATCGCATTGGCGACGAACTTGTTGAGCAAATCCTAGCACTGCGTTGATGAAGGGTCCAAGAGAGTCGGCGGTGCTGCGACCCTTTGCTGCTTTGCGTCCGGCAGCGGACAAACCCCACCTTGTCGCGACCCGATCGTATTTGTCTTACTCAGATTACGAGCTCAGTGACAAACTCGAGCACAACCCCTATTCATACTTGCACGTAATCCACCCGGCGGGGATGAAAGACGACGAGTGGTCTGAGCCCTCGGCCAAGTTCTCAGCGGTGCGTTCGGCCTTGGAAGACTTTGTGGCGCGAGGTTGGCTCGTGGCTGACGAGGCGCCGCATTTGTACGTCTACCGCCAAGCTTTTGACGGGCACGTGTGCACAGGGGTGGTGGGCATTGCAGGCGTGGACGTTGACCGCGCAGGTGCAAACCCAGGGGGCATCCGCGTACACGAGTCCACCCTCAGAGCACGGGAAGAACTTTTCGCCACCTACTTGACGCATGTGGGTGTCAATGCCGAACCGGCCCTACTGGCATTTCACAGCAACGCGGACACCACAAGTGCTTTGGCCACAGTGACCGCCGGGCGACCTTGTTCCGATTTCTCTACAGTGGACGGCGTGCGCCACACCCTCTGGATGCCAAACCCTGCTGAAGAATCCACCTTGCTAACCGCTATCGGCGGCTGGGGCGATTTATACGTGGCGGATGGACACCATCGACTCGCCTCTTCCAAGCTCGTGGCAGAACGCAACCCGAAGGCCGTCCACGCCCACGGCTTCATGGCCTACTGTGTCCCACACACTGACCTGGTAGTGAAGGGCTTCCATCGCGTGGTGAAATCTGAAGACTTGCCCGATGTAAACGAGCTGATTAGCCGTATTGAACAGCTGGGCGTGAAAGTCTGCGACATCACCGATGAAGCAGGTGAAGTGCAGGCCGACTGCGGGCCTCGAAAAGCGCGCGAAATGGATTGGTACGCAGGCCTTGACACAAACGGTCGACCGCGAATTTTACGCCTGAGCATTCCGGGGGAGGAACCCGTCCCTTCTTGGCTCAACAATCACTTTCTGGCGCCCTTGGTCGGCATCGTAGAGCCCCGCGATGACAACCGCCTGAGTTATTTGGGCGGCGACGCCAGCCCAGCTGAAATTCGCAAGGCCGCCGCTGCTGCCGACACGTGGGTCTTTGCTTTGGAGGCGATGACATTTGACGAACTCGCCCGGGTAGCTGACCGCGGCGGGGTGCTTCCACCCAAGTCCACATGGATTGCCCCGAAGCTCCGCAGCGGACTGCTCTTGTTTGATTTCGGACCATTGAATGCCGTGTGATGTCTGTGATTTCAGAGCATCTTCTTGAGGTTCGACAGGCCCTGCCCCCCGGTGTGGAATTGGTTGCTGTGAGCAAGACACGCACGGTAGAGGAAATTCTTGAGGCCCTGGACACAGGCCAATTGGACTTTGGTGAGAACCGTGTACAAGAGCTTTTGACTAAAGTCGACGCGCTGCCCACCGCGCTGCGCTGGCACCAAATTGGCACACTGCAGCGAAACAAAGTCAAGGCCATCGTGCCGTTCGTGCACCTGATTCACGCGGTGGATTCAGTGAAACTGCTCGAGGAAGTCGAAAAGCAAGCTGCAGCGGCAGGCCGTACAGTCACAGTGCTTCTGCAGGTGCACATTGCGACCGAAGACACCAAGCACGGCTTCACCCCCGACGAGTTGCGCACTTTTTGTGAAAGGGAGGCCGAGAGCGGTGAAGGCGCTGTCGCTCACCCTCACGTACGCATCGCCGGGCTCATGGGCATGGCCAGCAACACGAAGTCTCGACCACTTATCACGCACGAATTCAGCAAGTTGAATTCATTGTACGAAGAGCTCGGCGAGAGTTGCCCGGTGCCGTGGAAAACGCTTTCGATGGGCATGAGTTCGGACTGGAAAATCGCCGTGGATTGTGGCAGCACCCTGGTGCGCGTGGGCAGCGCCATCTTCGGCTCAAGAAGCTGAACAGACGAAATCCTCAAACGGCCAAAACGGCCGGTGACCCGTAGAGACTCGGCCGTGATGAGGCGAAACGCTCTATGGAGATGGACGGGGGACGATCCAAGGCCAATTCCGCCAGCGTCCGTCCGATGAGTGGAGCGAACTTGAAACCGTGCCCAGAAAAGCCCGTGCCCAGAATGACACCCGACTCCGTACGCTCGAGAATGAAGTCCCGATCGCGGGTTCCAGTGTAAAAACAGACGTGCGTACGCTTGACTTGGGCACCGGCCAAGGCAGGATGGTAACGCGCCAAAAACTTACGCGCTGCGTTAATAAATGCAAGGTCTACAGCGCGGTCGTCTCCATCGGGATGCCCAGCGGGGCCAGGGTGATGATTGGCAATTTTCAAAAACCCATCGTGCCGAGTCGGGATGCCATAGAAGCCGGACTCCATATGAGAAAAGACAGGCAGATGTGAAATGTCGCGGCCCAAGGCAGACGCGGCGTCAAAATACACAAGCTGCTGGCGCGTCGTGTCAATGGGGGGCGTATTGGGAGCGAGGAGCTGCTTTGCCCAGACACCAGCCGTGACGACGACAGCGTCATAGCTCTTTCGCCCTCCATCGTCTTGGACCCATCGGCCGTCCACTGCTTCGGCGCGCCCACGGCGAATCAGACCGCGGGCGGTGAGTGAGGCGGCAAGGTGGAGTAGAATGCGGTCGGGCGAAAGGACACCGCCATAAGGGTCGAGAACGGCTGAATTCGCCTGGAAGCCGTAACGCTCGGTGGCTTGTTCGGCCGAGAAATCTCGGGCGAGCAGACCGTGGCCTCGCATAGCGTTACCGCATGCTTGTGCATAGATGTCACCGGCGTCAGCCAGCAGAAGTTTGCCGCAGGGATGAAACCAGGGGCTGCCTTCGGGGTCAAGGCCTGCGTCGGCCTGCATTTTGCGCCACATCGCTCGGCTCTCAAGCGCCATATTCATCATCTCGAGGTCCTCGCCGTAGTGCACACGAAAGCTGCGGCCCGTGTCATTGCTCGAGTTGACCGAATTGGTCAGTGGCAATGGATCGTAGAGGGTCACACGGGCGCCGCTTTCGAGCAAACTGTGAGCGGTCATTGCGCCCATGATGCCGCCACCGACGACGGCCACATGACGCTGAATGGGGTGGGATTGAACCGTCATGAGGCGCGATTGTTTGACCAGCTGACATTCACACGTAAGCGCTCGACTTCTAGAAAACGGGCCAATTCACCCATGCCCGAAAGCCCAGCGGCAGAACGGCGTTCAGCAGCGGCATTGTAATTCGTGTTGATATTCACGTCGTAAAAGCGCAGGACGCCCTCGGCATCGCGGACGGCCTCCATGGCGGCGACTTCCATGCCCGAGGCAGCGAGGTAAGCCTCGCATCTGGCACGCTCTTGGAAGGTGTAATCTGGCTCCACTTCGAACTTGTGGGCGTTGCCCTGAGAGGCCGGGCAAAAGGCATTGCCAACCTCCGATGGCAATTGGCACGAATCCGCCGGGCAAAGCTCGAAGCCCCCCGAAGCGTCCACATGAACGGCATAGTAAAAACGGCCGCCTATGAACTCGTGACGCGTTATACGGCCGTCAGCAGGCTGGATGTATTCCTGAAGCAGGACCGTGCCATCCAAGGTCAATTCATCGAATGAATCGGCCATACGGCGCACGTCATCGGCATTGCGGACAAGTTCGACTCCGGCTCCCTTGCCACCTCGATTTGGCTTGACGATGAAGGGGAAGCTCCAGCGAGCAGCCGCCTTGACGAAGGCCCCAGCTCCGGTGACTGCCACGGTGTGAGGAACTGAAATTCCATATGCTTGCAACCCGATGATTTGCTCCACTTTGCTAACCTCAAGACCGATAGCCCGCCTGTCGTTCACCACCCTGCGGCCGTGAGCGGTCAACCAGGCCATCAGTCCACGCGTCGCTTCCACAGCGTACCGATGATCTCGGGTGTGGGACGAAGCACTCATGCGGTTGTAGAACACGCCCTGAGGCGGAGCCGAAGAAAGGTCCAACTGAAGCTCATCAATGAACCATTCTGTAAAGGGTGCACCGATGGCCAACAGTGCTCGACGCAAGGGCTCGACCCAGGCGTCATTTTCGTGGATGATGTAGATGTGCATATTCTATTGTGATAATTGGAGGGTGAATGGGCAAAAAAAAAGCCCGGCAAAGGCCGGGCAATTCAAGTGTGCAAGTTGGAAGTGGGGTCAGTTCATCTATTCAATACTATGCACAGGAAGCCCGGGCTCGAAAGAGCATAGACAACAACAAGTGCAAGGATTTACGATGAACATAAACTGAATATACGACGCAAATCTCATATTTCCTACTTGACGGGTAGGATAACTTACAAATGCAATGGGCGCGCGGTGGAGACGGCCGGTCGTCAATACGGGTCGACGTCAACGATGACGCGGATCGACTTCCACGCCTTTACTTTTGAGAGCGCCTCCACGTCTCGGGCCAAGGCCTCCTTGAACGTGGTCGCTGAAGATTCCCGTTCAAGCTTGATTAAGACGTTGCGTATATACGTGTCATTCACGCGCGGGACAGGCGGCTCTTCTGGCCCCACCACCCGGTCGCTGTAGCGTTCGCGTAGGCGTTGGGCAAAGGCCGCAGCGGCAATACGCAGCAAGTAAGGATCACGATGTCGCAAAGAGATGCGGAACAACCGCGTATGCGGCGGGTAGGCATAGGCCTGTCGCTCGTGCATCTCCGCATCGGCCATCCGCTGGGAATCATGGGTCAGCACATGTTGCAAGACCCAATGTTCAGGATCGAAGGTTTGTACCAAGACAAGACCTCGCGTATTTCGGCGACCGGCGCGACCTGCGACCTGCGTTAGCAATTGGAATGTCCGCTCGAAAGCTCGGAAGTCTGGAAAATGTAGCAAGCGGTCAGCTTGTAGGACGCCGACCAATCCCACACCATCAAAATCCAGACCTTTGGTCACCATCTGCGTGCCGACCAATACGCGCGTCTCCCCTTGTTCAAAGCGTTCAATAATGCGTTCATGGCCTCGGGCCGAACGGGTCGTATCCAGGTCCATCCGCTCCACGCCGTGGTCAGGGAATTTTGCCTGCACCTCTTCAACAATGCGCTCGGTTCCCAGTCCTTTGGAAATCAAATCCTTCCCCTTGCATCGAGGACACTCCGGCGGAACACTCTTGCGGTAACCGCAATAATGGCAATGCAAATCCTCCAAGCGCTTGTGATACGTTAAGCCTACATCGCATCGCTCACACTCGGGCGTCCAACCGCACAAGTGACATTGGATTGTGGGGGCGTAGCCGCGACGGTTCTGGAACAGAATGACCTGGCGCCCGGCCTTGAGCGTTGAATCGATGGCCTCCATGAGCTCCTTCGAAAAATGGCCCTCCATTGTGCGGCGCTTGTAGTGTGCTCGAAGGTCGACGATGCGCACCTCAGGCAACACAGCCCCACCAAAACGTTCGCTGAGCAGCACGTGATGCATCCGATTCACCTGAACCAATCGCCGGGATTCAAGTGAAGGTGTCGCCGAGCCGAGCAGCACACGTGCACCGTGCAATTGGGCAAGCTTCAAAGCGGCATCACGGGCTTGGTAGCGCGGAGCAGGGTCCTGCTGCTTATAACTCGCGTCGTGCTCCTCGTCCACCACAATCAGACCGAGATTAGAGAAGGGCATGAAAATGGCCGAACGAGCACCTACCACCAAGCGCCCGCCCTTCTCCCCTGCCGAAATCCGGGCGTGGGTCGCTGTGCGCTGGCGCGGGCTGAAGCGGCTGTGATAGACCTCAAGGTGGCGCCCAAAGAACTTTCGCAGTCGCACGATGAGCTGGGCCGTCAATGCAATCTCGGGCACGAGAAAGAGCACGTCTCGACCCTGCCTGAGCTCCCGGTCGATGGCGTGCGTGTAGACCTCTGTTTTCCCCGAACCCGTAACGCCCTCAAGCAGCACGTTCAGGTCTTTTTCAAAGCCCAGCTCCACGTCTTGAAGCGCCTTCAATTGGGCCGGACTGAGTGCAGCCAAGGCCACCACGCTCTCTCCTTGGGGGGCAGCCCAAGGGTCGCGCTCAAACTTCACGAGTACGCCACGCGTCACAAGCCGTTGAATTCCCCCTCGAATTTGGGCGTCGGTGGCACCTTCAACAGCTTTGAGCAAGGGGGAAAGCGGTGCCCCCTCGAGCAAGTCGTCAAACTTCGCGGCCAAGGCCACCAGCAAGTGATGCTGAATGGGCGCCTTGCGAGCGGTCAACTCCATCTGTTCAGCGAGCCAAGGTTCGTCAGAGGCAGCCCTTTGTGACCAGCGCACCATAGCAACCTTACGCGGCTTGGCTGCGGTCTTCAGCTCCTCAGTCGACACAACCCATCCCGCATCCACAAGGCGCTGGACGGCTTGTGCCGGGTGTGGAACGTTCAGCGCGCGGCCCAACTCCACCAGCGTCATGCTGCCGCGTATGCGCAATGCCTCCACCACGTCGAAGGCGGAGTCGTCCAAGCCCGCCTCATCAAACTCTTTATTCTCTAACGTAGATGCAGCCAATTCCACGCGCGTCTCGCTGCCCAGCCTCAAACCAGCTGGCAAAGCTGCCAGGGCCACCTCCCCTAAACCGCACATGTAGTATTCAGCAATCCAATCCCAGAATTTGAGCGCCTGAATCGGCACCACAGGACGCTCGTCGAGGACCGCCTCGATGGGCACGACCTTGTATGCGGGGGCGTCAAGGCGAGCGTGATGGACAATGGCCGTGTAAAGTCGTCGGCCTCGCAATGGAACGACCACGCGAACACCCGGCTGGATTGAATTGAAAGGAACACCCTCTGGAACTGCATAGGTCAGCAAGCCTGGAAGCGCCAAAGGCAGCACCACCTCCACCCAAAATTTCTCGCTTGTCGACGCCTCGCCCATAGCGCCGAAATTAGCCCACAACATGCACCATCTTAAGCCCGGCGACTGCGCTCCTTCATTTTCCGCCCTTGATCAGAGCGGTGTCGAACACAATCTCGCAGACTACAAGGGCCAGCGGCTGGTCATCTATTTCTACCCACGGGACAATACGCCCACCTGCACCGTGCAGGCTTGCAACCTTCGCGATGGCTTGGACGACTTGAAAGAATCAGGAATTGAAGTCCTTGGCGTGTCCACTGACTCGGCCGCCAAGCACGTAAAATTCATCAACAAGCAAAACCTGTCGTTTGACTTGCTGGTCGACGAAGACCACACGATTCACGAAGCTTTCGGAGTTTGGGGCGAAAAGAAATTCATGGGGCGCACCTTCAACGGCACGCACCGCACGACCTTCTTGATTGATGAGGCGGGTGTGATTGCAGCGGTAATCCGCAAGCCAAAGGCAAAGATCCACACCGAGCAAATTTTGGAGGGCTACGGACTGAAGACTGCGGTCTGAAATTCTAGAACGCAACGAACCGCACTGAATCGAATCGCGTCTATAAACGTGAACGCTACGTGTACAAATAACTGGGGCAACGTAAATCCATTACGGTCTGCCCCGTCTACTTTGGCCCTATCAATCACAACAGCATGGCTAACGACAAGCTCAAAGCGCTCCAACTGACGCTCGACCGCCTCGACAAAACCTACGGCAAAGGCACCGTAATGAAACTCGGCGATTCGCCGGTTGAAAACCTTGACTCCATCTCAACAGGCTCACTCTCATTGAATGTCGCACTTGGCATTGGCGGCTTCCCCCGCGGACGCGTCGTGGAAATCTATGGCCCGGAGAGTTCAGGCAAGACTACAGTGGCCATCCACGCAATCGCCGAAGCCCAAAAAGCCGGCGGCATTTGCGCCTTCATCGATGCCGAACACGCCTTCGACAAGTTTTACGCCGAAGCACTCGGAGTGGACACGGAGAACCTCTTGATTTCGCAGCCCGACAACGGAGAGCAAGCGCTCGAAATTGCCGACAACTTGATCCGCAGTGGCGCGCTTGACTTGTTGGTGATCGACTCTGTAGCTGCTTTGACGCCTCGTGCTGAAATCGAAGGCGAGATGGGCGACTCGGTTGTGGGACTCCACGCCCGCCTTATGTCCAAAGCCATGCGAAAGCTCACAGCCACCATTCACAAGACGGGCTGCTGCTGCATTTTCATCAATCAGTTGCGCGAGAAGATTGGCGTGATGTTCGGAAACCCAGAAACCACCACCGGCGGTAACGCACTTAAGTTTTACTCCTCCGTGCGCCTGGACATCCGTCGCAGCACACAGATCAAAGACGGCGACACGGTTTTGGGCAACAAGACGCGTGTGAGAGTCGTCAAAAACAAAGTGGCACCACCCTTTCGAAAGGCTGAGTTCGACATCATGTACGGCAAAGGCATATCTCGTTCTGGCGAAGTCATTGACCTCGGCGTTGAACATGGCATCGTCAAAAAGAGCGGTTCTTGGTTCTCCTATGGGGAAACCCGCTTGGGCCAAGGGCGCGACGCGGTCAAGGTTCTTCTCGAGGACAACCACGAGCTGATGACCGAAATCGAAGCGAAGGTTTTTGCCGCGCTTAGCCCGCAAACCTCTGAGAAATCGAACACCGATGTGGAGGCGGAAGCGCTGCTTGCCGATTGATGCTGACCAAGCAATATTCGCAAGCTAAACGCGTGCAGAAGTTGACCCAACGCTGGCTTGTCGCCGTCGCATGCATCGCCGTGTTGTCGTCCTGTGGCACGGGCGACTCGGTCGGCAGCGCGACCAATTCGCTGCCCAATTCGGCCACCCGACTCGACAGCTTGAACGCTGCAATTCTTGCAGCGCCTAGGGTTGCGGCCGGCTATGCCGACCGGTCGTTATTTTACAAAGAGACCGGACGCATAGCCGACGCCATTGCAGACATAGAACTGGCCTTGGAGCTGTCACCTGATGATGCGGACCTGTGGCATCGTCTAGGTGCGCTGCGCTATGATGGACAGGACTTCCAAGGAGCTGTGCGCGACTGGAAATCAGGCTTGGAGGCGCAGCCCGACCACGTGGCCATCTTGCTATCTCTAGCTGAAGTGGACATTCATTTGAGGCAATATGAACGAGCGATGGGTCGGCTGAACGAAGCACTGAAGACCGACGTCAAGCTCGATGCCGCTTACTACATGAAAGGGCGGATTTACAAGGAAACGGGTGACTCAGCAAAGGCGGCTTCTTCGCTGCAAACTGCAGTCGAGGTGAACCCTGAGCGATACGACGCTTACATCGAATTGGGGCTGCTGTACGGAGCCGCCCGAAGCGACATGGCCCTGGAGTATTACCGCACGGCGAAAGCACTGCGGCCTCAAAGCGTGGAGGCCTTGTACAATGAGGCGATGTACTTGCAGGAGCACACTGACCCCCAGAACTGGCAGCGTGCTTTGCAGAACTACGACCGCATTTTGATGCTCGACCCGCAGAATGCCTCGGCAGCATTCAACAAAGGGTACGTGCACATGATCAACCTCGCCGCATTTGACAGCGCAGCCTTTTGGTTTTCAAAAGCCATCGAGGTGTTGCCTCATTTTCACCAGGCCCATTACAACTTAGGGCTGGCCTTGGAAGGGCTCGGTGCGTACGGCGATGCACTGCAAGCCTATGACAACGCACTGTCTTTTGCGCCGACCTACGACGAGGCCGCGCTGGCCAAAGGCCGGTTGCTCAACAACAACAAGTGAGCCCGCCGTCTGAAACGATGTTAGCGCATAACAAGAAGGGCCGCCCTTTCGGACAGCCCTTCTCAATTCATCCGGCGACAAGCGCCGGCTGATGAGGTTACTTCACCTTGTCCACGACCTCCTTGAAGGCCTCGGGGTGGTTGAGTGCGAGGTCCGCGAGGACCTTGCGGTTGAGCTCGATGCCTTTGGCGTGGAGCTTGCCCATAAACACGCTGTAGCTCATGCCGTATTGGCGAGAACCTGCGTTGATACGCGTGATCCACAAAGAGCGGAATTGGCGCTTCTTTAGTTTACGCCCTACGTAGGCGTAAAGGAGGGCTTTGTCGACGGCGTTCTTTGCGACCGTCCAGACGTTTTTGCGAGCACCGTAGTACCCTTTGGCCATCTTCAGGACCCTCTTGCGACGAGCCCGACTTGCGACGGCATTTTTTGTTTTAGGCATAGTTTCTGAAATTCGGTGAGAAGCGGCTCAACTTGCGAAGAACACTTAGGGGCTAAGCACCTGTTATCTAAATAATCTGTTCTAACGATTAGATACAGAGTTGCTTTTTAATGTTCGGCACATCAGCTTTAGAGACCAACCCTGAATGCGTCAAATTGCGCTTCTGCTTGGTGGTCTTCTTGGTCAAAATGTGCGACTTAAATGCATGCTTACGCTTAATCTTCCCCGTACCAGTAACGGTGAAGCGTTTCTTAGCGCTGCTTTTTGTCTTCATCTTAGGCATGGCCGTTTGTATAAAGTTCGGGACAAGCCCGAGGGTTTACTTCTTCTTCGGTTTGAGCGTAATGAACATCCGCTTGCCCTCCATTTTAGGCATCAATTCCACGATTCCCACTTCCTCCAACTCCGTCGCAAAACGCAAGAGTAGGATTTCGCCGCGCTCCTTGAAAACGATGCTTCTTCCGCGGAAGAAAACGTGCGCCTTCAATTTGTTGCCGTCCTCGAGGAACTTCCTCGCGTGTTTCACCTTGAAGTTGAAATCGTGATCGTCCGTATTCGGACCGAAACGAATCTCCTTCAAACTGACCTTTGCGTTATTGGCCTTGATCTCCTTCTGCTTCTTCTTCTGGTCGTACAAGAATTTCTGATAATTCAGAATCTTGCAAACCGGAGGATCCACCTTCGGTGAGATTTCACACAAGTCCAATTCCATTTCTGTCGCCATAGCCAACGCATCGGGAGTGGAAAGGATGTCCACACCTTCAGGAAGGTTATCGCCCACCAAACGAACATTAGGCACACGAATCTCTGAATTGATTCGGTGCGGATTTTTCTTGATTACCCGGGCAGGGCCCCGGAATCTTCTTCTTCGAATAGCGATAACGTACTCAGTTAGGTTGTTCAATGTTCTCACTGCCTTCAAGCATTGCAGCCATTTCCTTGCGGAGATGATTTGCAAACTCTTCGGTCAGCATACCTCCCAAATCGCCTTCCCCGTGCTTGCGCACGGAAACGGTTCCTTGTTCGGCCTCGTTGCCTCCCACAATCAGCATGTAGGGCACTTTTGAAATCTCCGCTTCACGGATCTTTTTGCCCACCTTTTCATTGCGGCCGTCAACGAGGGCGCGAATATCGGCATTTTCTAGGGACTTTGAAACCTCATTTGCGTAGTCATTGAACTTATCGCTCACCGGCAGCACCCGCGCCTGTTCTGGGGTGAGCCATAACGGGAAACGGCCTTCGCAATGCTCAATCAAGATTGCCATGAACCGCTCCATAGAGCCAAAAGGCGCCCGGTGGATCATCACCGGCCGATGCCGCGCGTTGTCCGCGCCCACGTATTCAAGCTCGAAACGGTCCGGTAAATTGTAGTCGATTTGCACCGTTCCCAGCTGCCACTTCCGCCCGATCGCATCGCGCACCATAAAGTCGAGCTTTGGCCCATAAAATGCCGCCTCCCCCAATACGGTCACCGTCTCAAGCCCTTTTTCTTCAGCCACCTCGGCGATTGCGCGTTCGGCTTTATCCCAATTCTCATCTGAACCGATATACTTCTCGGGTGTCTCAGGGTCTCGCAAAGAGATTTGGACCACAAAGTCCTTGAAGTCTAAGGTGCGGAATATGTAAAGCACCAAGTCAATCACCTTGCTCACTTCTTCCTTCACCTGGTCGGCCGTACAAAAGATGTGTGCATCGTCCTGGGTGAAGCCCCGGACGCGCGTCAAACCGTGCAGCTCACCGCTTTGCTCATAACGGTACACCGTCCCGAACTCAGCAAAACGCACAGGCAAGTCGCGGTAGCTGCGGGGTCTCGCCTTGTAAATCTCGCAGTGATGCGGACAATTCATAGGCTTGAGCAAGTACTCCTCCCCATCAGCGGGCGTCTTTATCGGCTGGAAACTATCAGCTCCATACTTGTCGTAATGTCCCGAGCACACGTACAATTCCTTGTGGCCGATGTGCGGAGTAATCACCGCCTCGTACCCCATTTTTCTCTGCGCGTCTTTGAGGAAATCCTCCAGCCGCATCCGCAAATCAGCCCCCTTCGGCAACCACAACGGCAAGCCCTGCCCCACCTTTTCGCTGAAGTGGAACAGGTCGAGCTCTCGGCCGAGTTTGCGGTGATCGCGTTTGCGCGCCTCTTCAATCAGCTCCAAATGCTCGGTCAGCATTTTCTTTTTAGGAAAAGCGATGCCGTAAATGCGCGTGAGCTGCTGCAGAGTGTCGTCGCCCTTAAGATATGCGCCGGCCACCTTCATCAGCTTGACCGCCTTGATATGACCGGTATGCGGGATGTGTGGACCGCGACACAAATCGGTAAATTCTCCTTGGGTGTAAAACGTGATTTCACCGTCAGGCAAGTCGGCGAGCAAATCGAGTTTGAAATCATCCCCCTTTTTCTCAAAATAGGCAATCGCGTCCGCCTTGGAAATTTCCTTGCGCTCATACACCGACTTGCTTGACGCCAATTCCAACATCTTCTTTTCGACGGCCGGGAACTCATTTTCGCTGAAGGTGTGGTCACCGAAATCCACATCGTAATAGAAGCCGCCCTCTACCGCTGGACCCACCCAAAATTTGATGCCGGGATACATCGCCTCAAGGGCTTCGGCCATAAGGTGGGCTCCGCTGTGCCACATGGTGGAGACGGCAACGGGGTCGCCCCAGGTCAAGAGTTTAAGTGCGACGTCGCCACCAAGAGGGCGCTGGGCATCGCGGACTTCGCCGTCGACTTCGGCCGCCAATACGTTGCGGGCAAGCCCCTCGCTGATATCGAGGGCTACGTCCAGGGCGGTGGCGTCATCGGCGGCTTGGCGGATGGAACCGTCGGGCAGTGTGATGTTAATCATGGCGTCGTTTGGTGGCGTCGTGCAAGGTCGCCTCAAGTCGGCGAGCGCGAAGATAAGCCGAGAGTCGCGTGCGGCGCGACGACCGATGGGGGCGTTTTGCCACCAAAGCATTGCGAACAACCGAGGAGGGGCATAAAATTGGACGGAATGAACGTCATGAAAATATGAATTTGAAACCCATCCCCCTCTCCTTATGCCTCGTTCTGATGGCCAGTTTGACCGCAGCCAAGGCATATGCTGCAGCATCCCCAATGCCGCAAGACCTGCAAAAATTCGACCACTTCATCGCCTATGTGCATCAGCAGGCTGAGACGCTCGATCAGGACGCGTTGTTGAATTGTTTTGCCCCCATGCTTTTAGCTGAATTGGCCGTGCCGCCCGATGGGACATTGGCCACAACGCCTCAGACCGAGATGCTGAGCCGTGACATTGAGCGCTACGGCTTTGCTCGCTTTGCTCGTGATGTAGCCCGTTATGCCGATGGCTTCGCGCTAATCGACCAAGACGGCACCATGCAAAACATGCACGCTTCAGCCTTTGATCGGCCCGACCACCTGTTGATACTCGGTGACCGCGTCAAACTGCGCCGCCGCCCAGGAGGAGATGTAATCTGTCTGCTCGACCAAGGCACTTACACCGGCGGCACCAACCCAGCCGAGTTTGCCATTTCAGGCGACGGTCATATCTGGCGACCCGTGGTGCTGCAGCACCCTGAATTGGGGCGTATCAAGGGGTTCATAAGCGACGATTATGTGCGATTCCCCGCACCGGCCGGCCCCATATCACTTCGTGTGAAGCACAACGGCAAGCGGTGGGCCTTCACAGGGTTCAAACGCGACGGTTCGGCGCTCACCGCTTCGCACGACTGTGATCACTAACGGGGGCGCGACAGAGCGCTTCAGCAGACGCTGAGGATCACTTGCCAACCAAGTCCCAGCGCTTGAGCTGCCAATGGACTTTGGCCTCTGCCACTTTCCGGCCCTCATTGTCGTGCAGCACGGCGGTGAGGGCCGTTCGCGCGACTCCCTTTTCAGAAAGTTCGGCTAAAAACGCACCGTCCACACCGCCGGGAACAGTGGACCGGCACGAGCCTTGGGGACGAGCCAAGTAATCAACCTCGATGCGGGACATGATGATGCGGTAGGCGCTCATGTTTTCACTCATCAAAATCGTCACGCCAGAGCAGAACTCAAGAGCTGTAGCGATGGCGCAGGCGTGCATACCCCCAAAATGGTTCTTGTTGGAACGGCGGCTCGGCAAGCCCACAACCACCCCATCTTCGCCTGCCGACACAATATCGATGCGATGAGGGCGATTGAAAGGCAGTGCAACTTTCAACACACGATTCAAACGAAAAGGGCGGCCAGCACGCGCCAAGTCAACAGCTCGCTCAAAGATCTTCTCCTTGCCTGGACTCATGACGAGGCATCTTCTGCAACGGTCGTCGGCTCAGGCACCGTCACCCCGTGGCTCTCAAGCACAGCCTTCAAATCAGGCGTAAAAAAGTTCGGCCCCTTCATCACTTTGCCGTCTGTACGGTAAATAGGCCGACCGTCTGCTCCAAGCTTGGACATATTGCTCTGCTGAATGGAGCGAAAAACATCGGCAATCACATCCTGCATACCGTGGCAAATGATGGTTCCGCACAGGATATACAACTGATCACCAAGTGCGTCAGCGATTTCTACCATATCCCCATTGCGAGCGGCTTCGACGTACTCTTCATTTTCCTCAGCCATCAAACGATGCCGCAAATCAATCTGGTCGGCAGGCAACACTGCCAGCGGCTCTTTTTCTACGCGCAATCCAAACGCCGTGTGGAAGGCCTCAACGCCACCAACAATTTCTCCAAAATCCATGCTACAAAAGTGGGAAAAATTGGTCCAATCAATGGCCTAAATGAATTGTAAGTTGACAACAAGGATTCAACAAATTCAAGAAACAAGAGCCTGAGGAGTTCAACATATTTTGGGGAGCCGAGTGCTTGGTCGAACAAGGCTTGGGTTTATTTTTGTGAACGACAAAAACTGCATTGCACGCTATGGATCAACCCTTGAACACCCCCTCCGATATGGCAGATGCTCAGCCCCCTCAAGCGCAGGCCCATCAGGCGCCCGATATTCAAGCGTTAAACGAGAAGATTGCGGCGGCTAGCGGATTTGTAGAGGCCATCCGGCACGAAATTGGCAAAGCCATTATTGGCCAGCACGATATGGTGGACAAACTATTGATTGGCCTACTCGCCGACGGCCATGTGCTGCTTGAGGGTGTGCCCGGTCTTGCTAAAACACTGGCCATACAGTCGCTCAGCAACTGCATCAATGTGGATTTTTCACGTATTCAATTCACGCCGGACTTGTTGCCCGCCGATGTGGTGGGCACGCAGATTTACAACCAGAAGAAGGAGGAATTTAGCGTGCGCAAGGGACCGATTTTTGCCAATTTCGTGCTCGCCGATGAGATCAACCGTGCCCCGGCGAAAGTCCAATCTGCTCTGCTTGAAGCCATGCAAGAACGGCAGGTGACCATCGGAGGTGAAACGTTCCCATTGCCTGAACCTTTCTTGGTGCTCGCCACGCAAAACCCCGTGGAGCAAGAAGGCACCTACCCCCTGCCTGAGGCCCAAGTTGATCGCTTTCTTTTAAAAGTGGTCATCGGATACCCAACACCGGACCAGGAGCAGGCCATCATACGGCAACAAGTGGCCTCCGGCAGCAAAGCGACGGTGCAGGCCGTTGCCAAACCTGCCGAAATCCTCAAAGCACGCGCGCTCATCCGCGAAGTGTACATGGACGAGAAAATTGAGCGCTACATCGTGTCACTCGTGTATGCCACCCGCACGCCCGAAGAGTATGGCCTAGGCCACCTCAAGCAGCTGATTGGATTTGGAGCTTCGCCCCGCGCTTCAATAGGACTGGCCCTAGCTGCCAAAGCCAACGCCTTCATGAACCGCAGAGGGTTCGTCATCCCGGAAGATGTTCGGGCAGTGGCCATGGACGTGATGAGGCACCGGATTGGCCTGACGTTTGAAGCCGAAGCTGAGGAGATCCGCCAGGAGCAAATTGTAACGGAAATCCTCGACCAGGTTGAGGTCCCTTGACTGCAAACAAGTTGGAAACTGCAGAACTGATACGAAAAGTCCGACGCATTGAGCTGAGGACACGTGGTCTAAGCAACCGCATTTTTTCGGGAGAGTACCACAGCGCCTTCAAAGGACAAGGCATGGCTTTCCGAGAGAACCGCGCCTACCAACCCGGAGATTCCATTCGGGCCATCGATTGGAATGTGACCGCTCGGATGAACAGCCCGTTCATCAAAGTTTTTGAGGAAGAGAGGGAGTTGACTGCGATGCTTCTGGTGGACGTGAGCGCTTCAGGGGCGATGGGGAGTCGAGGCGGCACGGTTCGTCAAATGGCTGCAGAACTAAGCGCTGTGCTGGCTTTCAGTGCTATGCAAAACGGCGACAAAGTGGGGGCGCTGTTGTTTTCGGACCGCGTAGAGAAGTTTATTCCCCCGAAGAAAGGGCGCAGCCATGTCTTGCGAATCATACGCGAGTTGTTAGAATTCACACCCGAAGGGCGCGGCACGGACTTGAATTTGGCGCTGGAGCATTTTGCGCGCGCCATGAAGAAGCGCACCATTTCCTTTTTGATCAGCGATTTCCAAGACAAGAACTTTGAAAAGACCTTGCAGCGAGTTGCGCGCAAGCACGACTTGGTGGCGCTGCAAATGACAGCGCCCTTTGACCGGGAAGCTGTCGAGACGGGCTGGGCGATGACGCGCGACCCTGAGACGGGTGAACAGGGCTTTGTTCGGACCGGGGGCAAGCGATGGAAGGCGCGCTTTGAATCCGCAATTGCAGAGCACCAATCGGGCCTGGAGGAGCATTTCAAGCGCTGTGGTGTGGACCATGCACGGCTGTGGACTGATCGCCCTTATGTAGAACCGCTCATGCAATTGTTTGATCGCCGTGGGAAGTAAGCGCACAATACAGGCCGTGGCTTTATGGGCTTCGATGGGCCTTGGATGCGGTGTGCTCCACTCCCAATCCGTGGGCGCTATTGAGGCGAGCAGCACGGCGGGAGCTGAAGTGGAAGCGAACGTCGACACGAAAGAAATTGCTGTGGGCGAGCGCGTAAGACTGGCTATTCGCTTGGACCATGATTTGGCAGATGATGCGCGGTGGCGTTGGCCCGCGTTTGCAGTCGGCGACACGCTAGGCAATGGATGGGAAGTGCTATTGACGAGTTCGGTGGACACCCTGATGTCGGATGCCTTCGCTACGGGAAGGCAGCTATTGCAGCGCCTGGAGATCACGCATTGGGACAGCGGATTTCAGACGGTGCCGAGCTTGGTGTTTTTGGATACTGTTGGGGAGGGTCTGCTCGAGACGAGTGAAATTCAAGTGCGGGTGACAGTGCCAAAGGTGCCACCGCAAGTGGCTCTGACTGACATTCAAGGCTATGTGCCAATTGCGTGGACATTCGGTGAACGCCTGATGCAAGCCCTGCCGTGGCTTGGAGGGCTGGCATTGCTGGGGGTAGTGCTGTGGCAGTTCTTGCGCTATTTGAAAAGAAGGACGCCCGCCGAAGTGCTGGAGCGCGCAAAACCGGCAGCGCCTGTTGAACCGCCTCACGTGGTGGCTTTGCGCGCCTTGCGTGCCTTGGATGCAGAGCAATTGTGGCAGGGCGGAGATTCAAAAGGGCACCACAGCCGATTGACCTCTGCCGTGAAGACGTATTTTGAATCGGCCTTTGACGTGCCAATGGTTGACCGCAGCTCATCCGAAGTTCGCCGATCCATGCACGTCCCGCCGGTGGGTGTTTCGAAGGTCCAAGCCGCCGAGTTGATGGCGCTTCTCGACGGCGCTGATGCGGTGAAGTTTGCCAAGCACAAGCCCAGCGCCGACGTGCACGAGCGCGCACTGCGAAAAGCCATCGGCTTGGTTGAAGAGCTTTCAAACGAGGCTGAAACAAACAATGACCATGGGACGGCTTGATCGTGTGCATCGCAGTGCGCTCCGCATGGGGCTGCGCGAATTAACCGGTCAGGCCGTGGCCTGGACTGCCATAGCGGGAGCATGGCGTGCGGCCACCGCTCAGTTTGAGTGGAGCCATAGCGAGTACTTGTGGGGATTGGTGATTGTGGGGTTGTGGAGCCTGTATGCTGTGCTCAAGCCCGGTCGCAGCCCCGTCAGGCTGCAGAACACCCGCCATTTGAACATCGCCTTTCCTGCCGGCCCCCAATGGACGGTGGTCCTGCCCAGCGCCTTGCGCACGGCCGCCATGGGCCTGCTCTTGATTGCCGCTGCTGGGCCGCAGTCCACTTCGAGCGTGGAGAACATGACGCGGGAAGGGATTGACATCATATTGGCCATGGATGTCTCCGTGAGCATGCTCAGCAAAGACCTCAAACCGAACCGCCTCGAAGCCTCGAGAAGCGTGGCGCACGAGTTTGTTTCGAGCCGCCCCCACGACCGTGTGGGGCTGGTGGTTTATGAGGGCGAGAGTTATACCCAAGTGCCATTGACCACCGACCATCGCATCGTGCTGGACGGCATCGACAACATCAACTCGGGACGGGTTGAGGGGGGCACTGCAATCGGAATGGGATTGGCCACAGCGGTGAGCCGGCTTAGAAAATCCGAAGCAAAAAGCCGGGTCATCATCCTGTTCACAGACGGCGAAAACAATGCAGGACAGGTGAATCCCCGAGATGCAGCTCAACTGGCGAAGATTCAAGGCATCCGTGTTTATACCATCGGACTGGGCAGCATCGGAAAGGCAAAAAGCCCTGTGCGCATGAATCCGGACCGTACATACCAATACGATTGGGTGGATGTGAAAATCGACGAGCCGGTCCTGCGCGACATCGCAAGCGCCACGGGGGGACGGTATTTCCGAGCCACATCCAAGAGCAAATTGCGTGAGATTTACTCGGAGATTGATGCGCTTGAAAAGACACGATTCAACGTCTTCCGCTACAACAAACGGACGGAGAAGTTCGCTCGATTCGCTTGGATCGGCCTGTTGCTCTTGGGGCTGGAAGCCTTGCTACGTCACACTTTATTTCGCGAGTTACCATGAGTGAAACACGGCGTGATTACAAAGTCTTCGGGCACTTGATGGGGCTGATGCTGCTGGAGTTGTTATTCTGGGGAACGGTGTTGAGCATTGGGCTGGTTGCCGGGCAAGTTGCGCCAAATTTAGACCTTCATTACCCCGAACATTGGCCCGCATTGCTAGTGGCGCCGCTGGGGCTGCTGATCTTTGCTGGGCATTACCATTGGAAGAGCCGCGTAATGTCCAAGTGGATGAATGCGGACGAGGGGCGGACGATTTGGCCTAGCGGGGCGCCGAGGCGCTCGGTGACGCGGTTTGTGCTTTGGCGCACGGGCGTGGCCTTGATTGGGGTCGCACTGCTCGACCCGGTGGTGGGTATGCGCCGCGAAGAGGTGGAGGCCGAAGGCATCGATGTGATGATTGCCCTAGACGTTTCGCGGAGCATGCTAACTGAGGATGTGGGCATGGACCGATTGGCCTTGGGAAAGCGTACCATTGAGCGCCTTATGGACCAATTTGAAGGCGACCGCGTCGGGTTGGTCGTATTTGCCGGCGACGCTTTTGTGCAAACGCCAATCACCATGGACCTAGCAGCGGTGAGCTTGTTTTTAGACGCCATCGACACGGAAACCATCCCCACCCAAGGGACGGCCATCGGCTGGGCCATCGACGAATGCGTCCGGTCGTTCGACCCGGAAAGCGAGGCCAGCCGAGTCATTATAGTATTGACAGACGGTGAAAACCACGAAGACGATGCAGTGGAACGGGCCTTAGCCGCCCACCAAGACGAGGTGCAAATTCACACAATTGGAATGGCCAGCGAGGCGGGGGGGGCTATTCCTGAATTTGACATGTACGGTCGGCAACACGGCTTCAAAGTGGGGCCCGACGGACAACCCATTGTCTCGATGCTCGACGAAGCGCTGCTGATTGCTGTGGCCAATGCGGGTGCCGGAACCTACACGCGCGCCACATCAGGCTACGTAAATATCGACCCTGTAATCCAAGCCATCGGTGCGCTTGACGGCAAGGCGACGGCAAAAGTGACGTACACCGCATTCAGCCACCGCTTCGCCCCATTCATCGGGCTGGGGCTGTTCTTCCTGCTGCTCGAGATGTGTTGGCCGGCGGCTCATTTTCGGCGGAGGAATGGCCGATTAGCAGCGCTCGCAGCGCTTCTATTGATGGGGTCGAGCGCCTCAGCACAAAGCGACAAGGCAGCAGCCGTTGCAGGTTCGGAGGCCTTCCAGTCGGAGCGGTTCAGCGAAGCTGACAGCCTGTTTGAAAGCGCCGGTGACATCCAAGGCCTAGCTGCTCGGCTGGCTATGAACCGTGGGCACGCCCAATTTCGCGATGGCGATGCCGAAGGCGCTGTCCGACAATTCCAACAAGCCGCCCAACGCTCAGAAAATCCGATCATGCAAGCCGACGCTTGGTCCAATATCGGCAATGCACTGGCCGAGAATGAGATGTACCCAGAAGCACTCGAAGCCTTCAAGCAATCGCTTCGAATCGACCCCAGCGACCAAGACACCCGTCAAAACCTCGCCGCTATGATGCAACTTATACAGCAGCAGGAACAACAGGAGCAAAACGAAGACGGCGAGCAAAACGAAGACGGAGAGCAACAGGAGCAGAACGAAGACGGCGAGCAACAAGAACAGGACGGCGAGCAGAAAGAAGACGGCG